>JABABC010000093.1 GCA_014238445.1 Coxiellaceae bacterium | reverse complement strand
TGTGACTTTGAGTCTATTAATGTTGCATTTTATGCGATTGGATGTCTATCTTTGTTAGGTGGCCTGGTGATGCATTATAAAATTCAGCATTGTTTGCAGGCTCATGATATTGCGGCGTCAGCTTAATGGGTGAATTTTTATGGCTTGATCAGACGGCGTAGAATATTCTCATAAAGTGTAGTGAGCGTGTTGAGATCATCGATATCAACATGCTCATTGACTTGGTGGATGCATTGATTGATGGGACCTAGTTCAACAATTTCGCAACCAGTTTGGGCAATAAAGCGTCCGTCAGAAGTACCGCCATGCGTATTGAAGCGAGGTGTTAGTTCGCAGGTTTCTTCAATGCACTCACGAACAGCATGCGCTAGGGTGTTTGGTGGGCTAAAGAAAGGCTGGCTCGCGTGATCCCATTCAATTTGGTAATCAATATCATAGTGATCTAGGGTGGACTCAATTTTTTTCTGTAATTCTTCTGCATGACTGATTGGGCTGTAACGAAGGTTGAAGTCAGCTGTGAGTCTGCCTGGGATGATGTTTGTTGCTCCCGTGTCAGCATGGATATTATAAATTTGGAATGAGGTGGCCAGAAAATATTCATTATGATCATTCCACTCTAATTGTGTAAGTTGATCGAGCGCTTTAAAGCTACGGTGAATAGGGTTTGTGATGGTGTGTGGGTAGGCAATGTGACCTTGTTGACCCTTAACAGTGAGCTTTCCATACAGTGAGCCGCGGCGGCCAATTTTAACATTATCACCTATGCTCTGTTCACTGCTGGGCTCTCCAACAATGCAATGAGCGATGTTTTTGGTGTTTTCCAGTTGCTGGATGAGGTGGTTTGTTCCGTCAATAGCTGCTCCTTCTTCGTCACTGGTGATCATAAACCCAATGGAACCTTGATGATTGGGGTGTTTTTTAAGGAAGCGTTGACAGCCGATTATCATAGCAGCCAGGCCGCCTTTCATATCAGCAGCTCCTCGTCCATAGAGTTTGTTATCTTTAATGGTTGCATTAAAAGGTGGTGAGCCCCACTGGCGAAGTTCACCAGGAGGTACAACATCGGTATGTCCAGAAAAAACAATAAAGGGCTGGTTGTGACGACTGTATTCCGCCCATAGATTGCTGGTTTTATTTTTAGGGTGATGCTCTATCTGAAACCCTGCTTTAGATAGTTGATGCGCTATTAATGCCTGACATCCGTTGTCATTGGGGGTGATGGATTCAATATTAATCAGCGCTTGGGCGAGTGACAGTGTGTCAGTGTAAATTTTCATGCGTCCCTTAGTAGATCGTTGATGGTTATTTTTTGGCGCGTTTTTTGATCCACTCGCTTAATAATAATAGCGGCGCTTCGGTGGTAACGATCAGTTTTTCCGGGCAGGGTTCCTGGGATGACAACTGCACCTGAAGGTACGCGTCCATAAGTAATTTGATCAGTGGCTGTGTCATAAATTGGAGTACTTTGCCCTATAAAAACGCCCATCGAAATCACAGCATTTTTTTCAACAACCACTCCTTCGACAATTTCTGAACGTGCACCTATAAAGCAATGATCCTCAATGATGGTTGGGTGCGCATTGATGGGTTCAAGGATGCCGCCAATGCCAGCACCACCCGATAAGTGAACACCTTTACCAATTTGTGCGCAAGAGCCTACCGAGGCCCAGGTGTCGATCATGCAGCCGCTATCAATATAGGCCCCAATATTAACAAAGCTCGGCATGAGTACGGTTTTTTTACCAATAAATGCACCGTGGCGCACGCAAGCAGGGGGGACAATGCGAACACCTGATGTTTCGATTTGGGATGCTTGGTATTGGTTATATTTGAGCGGTACTTTGTCATAGAACTGGTTGAAGCCGGGCATGATCGTATTTTTAGTGATCTTGAAGGATAAAAGAATGGCTTTTTTTAGCCATTCATGAGTTGTCCAGCCATCAGCGTTAGGGCTGGCAACGCGCAGGGTCCCATCATTCAGGTGGTTCAGTGTTTGGGTAATAGCCTGTTGGAGTTCAGGTGGTGTGTTATCGGGTGAGAGTGTGTGGATGTGCTTGAAGTGATCATTGATAATTTGTTGTAATGCTTCCATTGGAGGTCCTGTGTGTCATGTGGTGCAACAATTATATTGTAAACGCCTTATAGTATCGCAAGAAATCTAAATGAGAAGCCTTTGGATGTCAACGACTTAGATGCGTATTAAAAACTCATTGATTGCGAGGATAAATGATTGACGGCAGTCAATTCGCTCAGTATGATTGCTCACTTGTTTTAGATTGGATATCGGGGTATAGCGCAGTCTGGTAGCGCGCCTGCTTTGGGAGCAGGATGTCGGGGGTTCGAATCCCTCTACCCCGACCATAGATTGAATGAACAAGCGCCTGTAGCTCATCTGGATAGAGCATCGGCCTTCTAAGCCGAGGGTAGCAGGTTCGAGTCCTGCCGGGCGCGCCATCATTAGAGTAATGGAGTGGCCTGTGAGGGCCTATCAATTTGTGGTGGATGTAGCTCAGCTGGTAGAGCCCCGGATTGTGATTCCGGTGGTCGCGGGTTCAAGCCCCGTCATCCACCCCACTTCTTTTATACAAATACAAAGCATCTGTATTTATTGATCATTTATTGGCCAGTTATTTTGTTTTTGAGTGTACTGGATCAATATGGCGTGTTTTTCTAACATCCTGGTTTTACAACAAAAAAGCGTTATTGATTGCTTTTTTGTGAAAGTTCATGGAAAATTATTTTGGGGTGTCTACAAGGACTGGTTGCGCGATGGAAGCTGTAATGGCAGAAAATCAACTTCATGTTGAGTTTATAGAAGAAAGTCAGACGGTTTATTGTCATGGTGACTGGGTCGTTCGACAATCTGGTGATGTCCTTCATCACATTCAATCCTTGCATTTAAATCAGCAAGCCATTCGCTTTGTCGATGTCTCTGCTATAAACACCTTAGATACAACGGGGGCCTTATTACTTCTTGAATTTAAATCTGCCCACACCACGGATGAGATGAGTTGTGAGCTTGTGGGGGTATCAAAGCATCAACAGTCACTCCTAGATCTCGTTGAAGAAGAGCGCATTGCTTCTCAAAAAAAAACAACGCCAGCGCATCCTGAGCATAATGATTTCTATGTGATTGGAAAAAATGTCATTAATCGTTATCGTCAGTGGCTTAATGTTTTCGCATTTATTGGTGAGTTATTAAT
>JABABC010000081.1 GCA_014238445.1 Coxiellaceae bacterium | reverse complement strand
GGGAAAGGGTATAACTGTTCTATCCGAACAATAGCGATGTGATGCAAATCATGCTCACGACGTTTTTCGAGCAGCTCATAATACACTTTACCGCTACACGCGATCACTCGTGTGACAGCTGACTGATCGATGTCATCAAGCTCAGGTAATACTGATTGAAAATGCCCTTGAGCCAAATCACTGAGTGACGAAACTGCTAACTTATGACGCAACAAACTTTTAGGCGTCATTACTATTAATGGGACGCGATAAGGGCGGAGCATTTGTCGACGCAGCACATGAAAAATCTGAGAAGGCGTCGTTGGGACACACACTTGCAAGTTACCTTGAGCTGCCAATTGTAAGTAACGTTCTAATCGTGCTGATGAATGTTCTGGACCCATACCCTCATAACCATGTGGTAATAACATCACTAAACCACTTAAACGCTGCCATTTCTGCCAAGCTGAACTAATGAACTGATCGATAATCACTTGAGCAACATTAGCAAAATCACCAAACTGAGCTTCCCATAACACCAACACTTTCGGATTTGTCATGGAATAACCGTACTCAAAGCCTAAAGCACCGGTCTCTGACAACATAGAATCACAGTTGGTAAAAGGTGCCTCAGCTTGCTGGGCAATCTCTGCTAAAGGGGTGTATTCTTCGCCTGTGTCCTGCTCAAACACAGTGGCATGTCGATGAAAAAAAGTTCCTCGACGTGCATCTTCACCCACCAAACGCACACCAAAACCATCTTGTAATAAGCTTGCATACGCTAACGTTTCAGCCATTCCCCAATCTAATGATAACTCACCATCAGCCATGGCATGACGAGCAACCATGATCTTCTTCACATTACGATGCAATGCAAATCCATCTGGCATGTTTGCTAACTGACGACCCAGGGATTGCAACTTATCAATAGACACCGACGTGTCAACAAAAGTATCCCATTCCTGATGAAAATACGTTGCCCAATTAATTTCAAACTGATCGGAAGGACCATTCGGTGTGGTTTCTATCATCGCCTCACCAATATCCAATTGATCCCGAATGGCATCATGTTGATTATTAATAGCTGACTGATCGATGAGATTAGCTTGCATTAATTGTTCAGCAAACTTAGCGCGCGTACCAGGATGTTTATCCACTAAATGGTACATCAAGGGTTGTGTGGTTCTAGGTTCATCAACTTCTTGGTGGCCATGACGTCGAAAACCAATCAAATCAATGACGACGTCCTTCGAAAACTTAACGCGATATTCAAACGCCAATCGCAACATTTTCACAGCCATCACCGGATCATCCGCATTCACGTGGAAAATAGGTGCTTCTATCGCTTTCGCAGGCCCCGTGCAATAATGCGCGGTCCGTGAATCGTGTGGATTATGCGTTGTAAAGCCAATTTGATTATTAGTGACAATATGGATCGTACCACCAATATCATAGGCGCGTGTTTTTGCCATGCTGAGTGACTCAGCCACAACACCTTGCCCTACAAAAGCTGCATCTCCGTGCAATAACACCAAGAGTGTGTAATCAGCTTTCACTTTCTCATTAAAGCTATCTTGCTTGGCTCGGGCCGCACCCATTGCGACAGGATTGACAAATTCCAAATGCGATGGGTTAAACATCATGGAAAAGTGAATAGGACCCGAGGGAGTCACAACATCACCGGAATAACCTTGATGATATTTAACGTCACCAGACAAGTTACCATGTTCGACATTACCATCAAAGATCTGATAGAGCGCCTTGGGTGGTTGGCCTAAAACATTGACCAAGATATTGAGACGACCGCGGTGCGCCATGCCTATTTTAACCTCTTCAAACCGAGCAGACTTAGCCTCATTAGCCAAATCATTCAACATCGGGATAATGGTTTCCAAGCCTTCTAATGAAAAACGTTTTTGGCCTGGGTATTTCACGTCTAAATACTTCTCAAAGCCTTCAGCAGCAGATAATGCATCCAAAATTGTCAAACACTGATCATCACCAAAGTCAGCTCGCAACTTAGGGTTTTCTATCTGATCAAGTATCCATTGCTGCTCATCGAGTGAATTGATATGCATCACCTCTACACCAACTGATCCACAATAAATCTGTTGTAATGCATCAAAAATCGCTGATAGTGATGCCTCTGCAGTTGGTAGAACGCCACGCGTTAAAAACATATCTTTCAATTTTACACTGGATAAACCATGATATTCCAAAGTCAATCGAGCATCAGCTTGATAATAAGCACCCCCTCCCAAAGGGTCTAATTGCGCTTGAAAATGCCCAACACTGCGAAATGCCTGAATTAATGCATCAACGCCGGCTTGTCCATCTACTGACATAACTGCCATCGCTGCAGAAGGCTGCTGAGCTTCACGAATAATCTGCTGACGAATGGTCTCGTGCGAGACATCCGGTGCTATAGATGCACTCAATGATTCGAAATAATGACGCCATGCATCATCAATACTTGACGCATCCTGTAAAAAATCCTCATACAAAGAGTCAATGTAATCATTTTCTCCCGATAAGTAAGAACTTGATTCAAAGGCTGCCTTACTACGAATGGTTTTAGATGTCATACAGCTTACTCACTAGAAAACGTATTGGAGACAATTTCATGTTTAATATGGTTAATCGCTTTAGTTGGATTCAACCCCTTTGGACACGCACTGGTGCAATTCATAATGGTGCGGCAGCGATTCACTTTCCAAGGATCAGTAAATGGTGCTAAACGTTCAGCACTGGCCGTATCACGACTGTCAGCAATAAATCGATAAGACGCCAGCAATGCCGCAGGGCCCAAAAACTTCTCAGGGTTCCACCAAAATGAAGGGCAAGAACTGGTGCAACAACCACATAAAATACATTCATACATACCATCCAGCTTCGCGCGCTCTTTAGGTGTTTGCAAACGCTCCGTTTTCGGCTCTGGCATGTCATTTTTAAGGTAGGGTTGAACCGATTTATAATGTGCAAAGAAACCTTCCATATCGACAATTAAGTCTTTAATAACAGGTAATCCTGGCAATGGCTGTAAAGATACATGATCGGGTAAATCAATCAATTTTGTGATGCAGGCCAAACCATTACGACCATTAATATTCATACCATCAGAACCACACACACCTTCACGGCATGAACGACGAAAACCCACAGTGGGATCTACGACTTCTTTAATATGCTCCATGGCATGCAACAGCATTTCACCCTCAAAGTCATCGGTATTCACCGTATAACTTTGCATCTCTGCTGCTTTATCTTGCTCTGGATTAAAGCGATACACTTGGAATGTCATTTGACGACTTGCGTTACTCATCTTTTTTTCTCCTACTATTCTAGTGCTCTCGTTCTTTCACAGGAAAAGGCTCAATGTCTTTTGGAGACATATTAACTGGCCGCTCACCATACTCACCATTGGCAAAATACACGGTATGGCACAACCAATTTTCATCATCACGGTTTGGATAATCTTCACGGGAATGCGCACCACGACTTTCTGTTCGTCTTAGAGAGCAACGCGCAGTTGCTAAAGCTGTCGCCATTAAGTTATCCAATTCCAGCATTTCAAATTGCGTGGTATTGAAGACATTAGAGGTATCATGCAATTTAGCTTTTTGTAGTCGCTGATTGAGCACTTCCAACTCAGCCAATCCTTTTTTCATGGGTTCATGATCACGGAAAACCGCAAAATCATCCTGCATAATGGATTTAATTTGCGTGCGAATTTCATAAGGGTCTTCGGTGTTGCTCGGGTCTTTCCAGCGATTTAAGCGTGCCATTGCCGCATCAACACCCGAAGCATCTTCAGCATTAAAGTCAAGTTCGCTCTTCAATGTTTCTTTCAAATACAGCCCCACTGCTCGGCCAAACACCACTAAGTCTAATAAAGAATTGGTTCCTAACCGATTGGCACCATGCACAGAAACACACGCACACTCACCCGCCGCAAACAAACCAGAAACAATCTGATCATTACCAGCAGCATCAACCGTTAAGACCTGACCATGATTATTCGTAGGAATGCCACCCATTTGGTAATGACAGGTAGGCAATACCGGGACTGGCTCTTTCACCGGATCCACATTCGCAAACACACGTGCCAACTCTAAAATACCTGGCAAACGTTCGTTTAATATAGCTTCGCCTAAGTTATCAAGCTTCAATAACACATGATCACCTTTAGGCCCACAACCGCGACCCGCCGCAATTTCCAGCAAGGATGAACGAGATACAAAATCTCGGCAATCAAGATCTTTAAGATGCGGAGAGTAACGTTCCATATACCGTTCGCCATCTTTATTAATCAGATAACCCCCTTCACCACGGCAACCCTCAGTCATCAAACAACCTGTTCCATATAATCCTGTAGGATGAAACTGCCAAAATTCCATGTCTTGTAAAGGCAAGCCAGCTCGTAATGCTAACCCCATCCCATCACCCGTATTAATAAAGGCATTTGTCGTACTCTTAAAGATACGCCCACCTCCACCCGTTGCTAACACAGTGGCTCGTGATTTAAAGAAAACTACTTCAGAGGTTTCCATGCATATGGCCACAACACCGGCAATTGAGCCATTTTCCGCACGCACTAAATCCAAAGCAAACCACTCATCAAAGAAATTCGTATTGGCTTGAATATTCTGTTGATATAACACATGCAACATAGCGTGCCCCGTACGATCTGCAGCAGCACATGTACGACGACCAATTTCTTGACCAAAATTAATGGTGTGGCCACCAAAAGCACGTTGATAAATTTTTCCATTCTCTGTTCTGCTAAATGGTACTCCATAATGTTCTAATTCAATTACAGCTT
>JABABC010000082.1 GCA_014238445.1 Coxiellaceae bacterium | reverse complement strand
TATAATATTCGAGATGAAGTGGGGGGGGAGTATCAGTATCTGGGTTTAGCTTTAGTGTGGCTGGCCTATTTCATGCGAGCTGTTGCAACGGCTCAGTCACTGCCTCAATTACGTGGCATTATAATGGGTCTATGGTCCGTGCTAGCTCAGTTACCTGGTTTCTTAAGTAATAGGTATTCTGAACTAAGTGAATTTTTTTTACATTCTGTGGGTGATGAGCAGCAGGGTCCGTCTGATCTAGAGCAAGCTTTATTAGTAGTTGAAACGGACATGAGTGATGAAGCAGTTAAGACAACAGCAAGATATTCGTTGCCTTTGTTTTTGATTGGATGTGGCGCATTCCTATATTCATTCGCAGAGCACTCATCGATTTCAGAAGCATTGAGCGATGTACTATCAGATTATGCGACTTGCCCTATCAGTATAAAAGTGATGGTGGAAGTAGTGGGAGTATCAATTCTATTAGCGTTTAATGTGGAGTGGTCTTGTCGGGGTGGTGAGTCTATTATCTCAGAATATCGAAACGGGGTTACTTGGGGTATTTTTACAGTGTGTTTGCTGACAGGTGCTCCAGCTGTGTCATTAACGGATTCAGCGACCAATGATCCTCATTCAACGCAACTAGGCTTTGAAACGAATCCAGAAACTGGCTTATGGCCTATTTTGCTGGCGAGTTATGTGACAGGTGTGTTAATGAATGTGGGTTCATTGTGTACCAATGTGCTTAATCCAAAACTATCTGGCGGGGTTGCTGCTACATTACAAAGAGTTGGGAGTGCTATCAGTGTGACACGTAATTCGCCAGTGAGTTTCAGCTTTTTATTTCCTAGTCAGAGTGATTTGCGTCCCCCCGCTCCCTCATCGATGAGCAGTGCTGGTACTTCTAGTATAGCTTAGTGTTTTTTATTAGAGGGGTCTTCGGTGATTAGCCCCACTTGATCAGCGCCGGCTTTTTGGAGTAATACCATGGCTTGAACGACAGTGCCATATTTAACGTCTTTGTCACCTTTAACGTAAACATCTAAGTGTTGGTGGCGTTTTTCAGCAGCAGTGAGCTTTGCATTAATAGTGCTCATGAGTTGTTGGGCATTGAGTGCTTGGTTAGCATTTTGTGCGACATTTAAGAAGTATTGGCCACTGCGGGTGACACTAATAATCAGCGGCATTTGTTCTTTCGGTGGTAAGGTTTTAGCACTGGTTTTGGGTAGATTGACATTGACACCTTGGGTGAGTAGAGGGGTTGTGATCATGAAGATCACGAGCAGCACTAGCATGACATCGATGTAGGGAACAACGTTAATATCGGCCATAAAGCCACGACGTGATTTGCGTGAAGATCGAGATCGAAGACTCATGATGTTCTCCTAGCGTTGTAAGCGGTGAGCGTCGCGATGCAATAGGCGGGTTAGCTCATCTTGAAAAGACTCATACTGTGTTTCGATGCGTTCCAGTTGATTGGAAAAGCGGTTATAGGCAATCACAGCAGGAATAGCGGCAAAAAGGCCAATTGCGGTGGCAATCAAGGCTTCAGAAATACCGGGAGCTACCATCGCAATGCTGGCTTGTTGCACTTGCCCGAGTGAACGAAAGGCATTCATAATACCCCACACGGTGCCAAATAGACCGATGTATGGGCTGGTTGATCCTACGGTCGCCAAAAAAGATAGGTTCTTTTCAAGTTGTTCAATGTGTTGCGTGCTAGCGAGGCGCATAGAACGCTCAACACCTTCGATAACAGCATCGGGTGATATTTCAGCGTGTTGGCTGAGCTTTTGATATTCGTCATAACCGGCTGAAAATATAGCGGCTAAGCCCTTTGGTGTATGATTTTCAGCGGTAATCTCGCGATGGAGCTCATCCATGTGGGTGCCTGACCAAAACCGTTTTTCAAATTGTTTGGCGTTACGTTGAGCTTGTCCGTAGAGGGAGAAACGTTGCAGAATCGTTGTCCAAGAAAACACTGAAGCTGCAGCTAATAGAATCAGCACGCATTTAACGATAAAGTCAGCGTGGATGATAAAGTGCCAAATGGAAGTGTCAGTCGTCATGGGCCAATTCTCTTAAGGTGGTTAATAAACGTTTGGGTTTCATCGAGGTGTCTAAGCATGCTACTAAAATATCTGCTTTGCAATAGATAATGTCCCGGTTTTCGGGATCTATCAGCGTTTGGTGGAAGCACAGTGAGCAGGCTTTGCTCCGTGTTACTCGGGCGGTGGAGTGAGCGGTTTGTCCTAGGCGTAGGGGCTTTATATAGTCGATAGTTGCAGACTTAATAGCAAACAGGGTGTCTTGTTGTGCCAGTGCTTCTAGTGGAAGGCCGAGTTTCGCTAGCCAGGCTGATCGGCTGCGCTCAAAGTAATGAAAGTAGTTGGCATGGTAAACCACGCCAGTGACATCGGTATCGGCAACATAGATCGTAACCGGCAGTGAGAAGGATGGTGCTGTGCTCATGAGGTGGTTTCTATTGCGTTTGAGTTGGGTGTGCGATTGAAGTGTTGATAAGCTTTTAATGTAGCAATACGTCCTCGCGGCGTGCGTAATAGGTAACCTTCTTGTAATAGATAGGGCTCAATAACCTCTTCAATGGTGCCGCGTTCTTCGCTAATCGCAGCTGCAATGGTATCGAGTCCAACGGGGCCACCATCAAATTTATCCATTAAACTGAGTAAGACTTTTTGATCCATGACATCAAAACCCATATGATCCACATTGAGTAGATCCAGTGCTTGAGCCGCTTGTGCTTGAGTGATGGTACCATCCCCTTGGATATCTGCGAAGTCACGAACACGACGCAATAAGCGGTTAGCTATGCGTGGTGTGCCACGAGAACGTTTGGCAATTTCATCAGCACCAACAGCTTCACAGGGTGTATGGAGAATCGCGGCAGCTCGTTGAACAATAGCGGTCAAGTCTTCTTGTGAATAAAATTCTAAACGTTGCACGATACCAAAGCGATCACGTAAGGGAGATGTGAGTAAGCCTGCACGTGTGGTTGCGCCAACCAAGGTGAAAGGAGGGAGGTCGAGCTTAATGGAACGTGCTGCGGGCCCTTCACCAATCATGATATCGAGTTGAAAGTCTTCGAGTGCGGGGTATAGGACTTCTTCCACAACAGCGCTGAGACGATGGATCTCATCAATAAAGAGTACATCATGGGGTTCTAAGTTGGTGAGTAAAGCCGCCAAGTCGCCGGCTTTTTCGAGGACAGGACCTGAGGTTTGTTTGAGCCCAACACCCATTTCATTAGCAATGATGTTGGATAAGGTGGTTTTACCAAGCCCAGGTGGGCCGAAGATCAGTGTGTGATCGAGTGCTTCTTGACGTTTTTTAGCAGCATCAATAAAAATGCGCATTTGGCCTTTAACGGCCGGTTGGCCGATATAGTCATCTAATGTGTGTGGGCGTATGCTGCGCTCAATGCGTGTTTCATCCGTGTTAGAGGCATCCAGTTCAGCGTCAATCATGCGCATATCAGCATTCATGGTGTGACTCCTGTCACGAGGTATTGTAAGGCTTGTTTAATTAACGACTCAGTGGTTTGATCGGGTGTTTGGCATTGTTCAACGGCGCGTTTCCCTTCATTGGGTTTATAGCCTAAAGCTGTGAGTGCGCTCAGAGCATCTTGTGTGATGGGGTTGTGTGATGTGGCGTAGCTTGGTGAGGAAGGTGTGTCAATGCGTAGTTGTTTGAGCCGGTCACGTGTTTCAACGATGAGTCTTTCAGCGGTTTTTTTACCAATGCCTGGGATGTTCACTAAGATGGCTGTGTTGTTTTGATCAATGGCTTGAATGAACTGGTGAGGTTCCATGCCCGATAAAATAGTTATCGCCAGTTTAGGGCCAACGCCATTCACTTTAATCAGAGCTCTAAAGAGTGCTCGTTCCGTTTCAGTGAGGAAGCCATAGAGGATCTGGGCATCTTCACGCACAATCAAATGTGTTAAGAGGGTGGTTTCTAGTTGTTCTTTTAGGTGGTAGCAGGTGCTCATCGGGGATTGGATTTCATAACCCACACCATGAACATCGAGCACAATAGTCGGGGGTTTTTGTGAAATAACCCGGCCGCGTAGTTGTCCAATCATGCGCCATCTCCAGCTGTGATGTGTGAGCGCTTCAGTGTATGCGCTAACCGTTGTTGATGGCAATGGCAAAGTGCAACCGCTAAGGCATCGGCAGCATCCGGTGGGGGTGTTTGTTGCAACTTCAGTAAAGAGCGCACCATATGTTGCATTTGCACTTTACTGGCACCGCCAAAGCCAACGACAGCTTGTTTGACTTGGCGTGGACTGTATTCAAAACAGGGGAGGTCATCTTCTGCTAGAGCAGCAATGGCAGCCCCCCGGGCTTGCCCAAGTTTCAAGGCTGATTGTGCATTTTTGGCAAAAAAGACGGATTCGATAGCCAGCACGTCAAAGTGATGTTGTTGAGACAGTGCGTTCAGTTGTTGGTGAATTGACCGGAGTCGTTGGCTAAGTGCCTCCCCTTGTGTCCGGATGACACCAAAATCCACGGCACATTGAATGCCTTTGTGGTCGGTGATAATGCCATAGCCGGTTAATCGAGAGCCGGGGTCAATGCCGATAATGGTGGTCATCCTGAGCCTTAATGGTGTTAATGAGTAGGTATTGTAGCGAATTCAGTGAGTTATGAGTATGTTTTGGTGAGGGCGAGGCGTAACTTATTGTGGTTTTTTCGTGCGGCGGAGGGTTTGGTGGAAATTTGATCAAAATAGAGGTGTATTGTAACTGTTTGATAATATATTGTTTTTAATACCATGGAGGGTCTTGTTATGAATACAGTGTTTTTCGGACAGTTTTTTGGGATCGTTTTTGTGTTATTAGCACTCGGTGTGTTATCTAATCGCGATCATGCGACTCAAATTGTATCAGATTTGGTGGGGCACGCTGCTTCTCAGATGGTGGCAGGGATTATCCCGCTGTTACTGGGTGTTTGGGTGGTGCTGAGCCATAATGTGTGGGTTTGGCAGTGGGAGTTAGTGGTCACTTTAACCGGTTGGTTGCTACTGTTATCCGGTGTGTTCCGTTTATGGTGTGTGCATGCTTGGGTGAGCATGATGAAAAAGCATCAAAATACAGCACCATTGTGGGGTGGTATTATCACCTTAGTGATTGGTTTGCTACTACTGTATGTAGGTTTTCACGGTTAATTCACTCAGTGGATGACTTAAGAGCCACCTTCGGGTGGCTTTTTTTTGTGCCTGAACCAGCTTGTTTCGAGTGAGATATAGTGCCGTTTTTTGTTTTTTTTTACT
>JABABC010000103.1 GCA_014238445.1 Coxiellaceae bacterium | reverse complement strand
GATTCTGATGGTTTGTGAGCTGGGGAACTGATTGAGTAGCGTTTCAGGCAAGCCGCGACTTTCCGGGCCTAAAAGAAAGCTGTCTCCGGGTTGATAGTTGGGTGCTGAATGAGATTGCGTCGCTTTGGTTGTGCATAAGAAGAGACGATCAGTATCGATATGGTTAAGGAAAGCGTCAATATCAACATGTTCTTGGATGGAAGTGTACTCTTTGTAATCTAAACCTGCACGACGGCAGTTTTTATCATTGATGGAAAAGCCCAGTGGGTGAATCAAGTGAAGTTGATTGCCGGTATTGGCGCATAAGCGAATGATGTTCCCCGTGTTGGGGGGGATTTCTGGTTCATAGAGTGCAATGTGGAACATGGTGCTTGTATGTCTTAGCTTGGAAAAGGCTAAGCATAATTCCACAGTTTAATCGGTGACGCAATCACGGGGTTAGATTGGCGTTTGCTGTCAGGGTTAGAGCTCGGCAGTTCGATATTGGCTGTCATACCACGTATCGTGAACGACTTTAGCTGTAATAAAGTCATTGGCACGAAGGTGTTTGTATACTTGTTGTTTTAATTCAAGAGGAAGGTCTTCATACATAATCGTATCTCCTGGTGTCGGTGAGTACAAAATATAAAACATCACTATTATAAGGCTGTGTTTGACCATGCTGTGTAAGTGATTTGCCTGTGACTGGGTGGATAACTTGCCTCATACCTGCAAGTCATGGCGGACAATGGCGATGATTGATTATTAAAAATACATAAAGGGTTTTATCTTACCTGTTAGTTCGCTTTGAGCGGGTGGGTCTATTACTTTCATTGGACTTTTAGTGTATGAAGGCTATAATTCAAGTTGCTTATGTCTTATTTTTGAACAAGATAGACAAGGTTTAAAGTTTTACCCTTTATTAAATAAGGAAATCCTGTGACAGCTTCTAGGCCTATTCTGAATAATCCGTTTAAATATCGTTTTCCCATTACAGCCATTATTTCTATTGGTCATCGCTTGACCGGAGTGGTGTTATTTTTTGCTATTCCTTGTGCCTTGTGGGCAATGTGTTTAATTCAATCCTCCCCTGCTAACTTTGCTCATCTTTCGATGTGTTTACAGACCTTCATAGGTAAGTTGGGTCTATGGCTGGTCATGGTATCTCTCGCATACCATGTTTTAGCGGGCATTCGCCATTTGACTATGGACTGTGGGTTTGCCGAAAGTTTAGTCGCAGCAAAAATTTCTTCGTGGCTAGTGGTGGGTTTGGCGGTGATAGTCATGGTTATTGTAGGGGGTTGGTTATGGGTGTGAAAACAGATTTTCGAGGCCTTCGTGATTGGATGGCCCAGCGTATCTCTGCTGTGCTGATTGCGGTTTATATCATAGGTTTAGCTATTGTTTGTATAGGTCATTTAGATCAGCTCAGTACCTATGACTTCTGGTCTGGCTTAATGTCCAGCGCATTATTTCGATGGTCCACCGCGTTGGTTTTATTTTTGATGGTCTGGCATGCCTGGATTGGGCTTTGGACAGTGATGACAGACTATGTTCCTCAACGTGGTTTGCAGCGGATATTGCTACTGTTAGTCGCTGTGCTGTTGATCGGTTATTTTGCGTGGGGTGTTTCCATTCTCTGGGCGTGATGTTTGATGTTTTAATGAATGATTAAGGGGTTTCGATGTCGATACCAGTAAAAGAGTTTGATGCAGTCATTGTGGGCGCCGGTGGTGCAGGAATGCGAGCCGCTTTAGAGTTGGCTCAATCAGACAATAGGGTCGCAGTCATTTCTAAAGTGTATCCAACACGTTCGCACACGGTATCAGCGCAAGGTGGTATTGCTGCTGCTTTGGGTAATGTGATGGAAGATAAATGGCAGTGGCATATGTACGATTGTGTGATGGGTGCTGACTCATTGGGTGACCAAGATGCTATCGAATACATGTGT
>JABABC010000087.1 GCA_014238445.1 Coxiellaceae bacterium | reverse complement strand
TTAACTTTCACCGAACATCACATTAACCGCACTGTCTTTAAACTGCCGCCCAGCTTCTAACTATTCGAACATTGATGAACGACACTCGTCTAAAATAGTCGTTAGTATCGTACTCATACTGTGACGCTCACAGCATGTGAGTTGGATCAATTTACAACAGCGTTGATTATTTTTTTTAACGGAACATTACTGATAAGACAACAGCTCAACCCTCTACCACACTCAACATACTAGAGAACCGGAAAATAGCTAAGCGGCTTTTTTCTATGCTATCATTCTGGTCGTCACTATCAAAGATAAGCAAGACTAGTGAAAGCACTCCGATAAAAAATCCAATGTTCGCTGCCATGCTCGCGTTGAAGCTTCCTGGTTGTAAACCGTTCCAAAATCATAGTCATTAGCTTTTGGATTAGTGAATGCATGCAGAGCACGGCCGTAAATATCACACTCCCAATGCGCCTTTCGCACAGTCATTTCTTGAGTGAACGCCGTCAGGTGATCCATAGGCACTAATGGATCTTCAAAACCATGCAGGACTAAAATAGGCGCCTGTATCTTTTCAGAACCGGTGTCTTCAGGGGCAGATAAATTGCCATGCAAACTCACCACACCCACTATTGGAAAATTATGACGCGCACAATCTAATGCACATAATCCCCCAAAACAATAACCCATCACAGCAATACGAGACGCATCAACCTCAGCTCGCGACGCCACTGCATTAACCGCCGCTCTTAAACGACGAACAAGCTGATGACGATCTTCAAGCAACGGATTCATCAGTGAAGCATTTTCTTCTTTACTGGCGCCAACACGAGCCTCTCCGTAGACATCCACAGCAATACCCACATAGCCTTGTGATGCTAATGATTCAGCAGTATCACAAACAAAGGTATCACGACCGGACCAACTAGGCACAACGAGAACAGCTGGCTTTGGACTGTCGGAAGGTTCGTAAGCTATATGTCCCATAAAGTTCACGCCGTTATCACTGTACGCTAATGATTCCACTTTCATAATGTTGGCCCCTCCTTCGATAAAATGACTCATATTATCACGAAGACGACTACACAATTCAACCCTACCCAATTAACCATCAGTTTAGTAAAGACGGTGACTAATAACTGCAGATGTGCTAGCCACCAACGGGGATAGCAATCACTTCAGCGTCATCCAATGCTTGATTGATTTCATCTTCAAAGTGATAAGTTTCAGTGAAATAAGTCCAATAAGGAAAATAAGGTTTAGTAATAGGGTGTCGTGGCGCCAATAAACTGCAGGCATCCTCTTGCGGAATGACAGAAATATCATGCGTGCCAATTTTCTTGGCCAAAGCAATCACTTCAACTTTATTGAATCCAATTAAAGGACGCAAAATGGGACGAACCGTTGAACGATCTAACACGGCTATATTACGCATCGTCTGACTCGATACTTGTGACAAGGCATCGCCCATACACAGAGCATCAGCTTTAACTCGATGGGCTAACTGGTCAGCAGCTTTAATCATATAATGGCGAAACAAAAGCGTTCGGTATTCCTCTTTGCACGCTTTAGCGATAGCTTCTTGCAAGGAACCAAACGGCAAAATGTACAAATCTAAACCTTGCTGATAGCGACCTAACGACGCTGCTAATCGTTTAATTTTATCTAACACGGCATGACTAACGAAGGGATAAGCATGACAAAACACTAAGGTTAATTGGCAACCCCGCTTGCTCATCAAATAACTAGCCACAGGAGAATCAAAACCACCGGAAATAAGACTAACCACATGACCGCTGGTAGCTACGGGAATGCCGCCAATACCTGGCAGCGTTTCCATAATAATAAAAATTTGCTGACAGGTAATTTTAATGCTGATCAAGCACTCTGGGTTCTTTAGATCAACACGAAACTGAGGGTAATGCGCTATGAGCCCAGAGTATATTGAAGATGGATTCAGCTAGGGCAATGTTATTCATATTGTGGTTAATAACAGATATTTCACGATTGCGGTTGAGTGACCAATTGCTCCAGTTAATCGACCCCGCCATCATGCGCTGATGATCGCTAATCAATAATTTAGCATGAATAAAGGCCCTGGGGTCCGATAAGCGAATGATAACTGTATGAGGGTAATCCTTGGTTAATTGCAAAAGCTCAGGAGAGAGTGGGTTCCCAGTAGAGAAGGGGTTGGTTAATAATCGAATAGTGGCACCTTTTGCTAGGGTCTGTTGTAAGGCTTGCTCAATAGAGTGAGGTAGGGGTTGGGATAAAAAAGGCTGCATTACATCGAGTGTGTGTTGAGTCTTATTTATAAAATGATAGTAAGGTGCTTGGCTCATGGGTGAGACCACTAATGAGGCTGGAATCTGTGTGAACTGTTTAACACCCCGGTTGGACGCTTGGTGCTGATCTTGCTGTAACAGGGTGGCAAGAAAAGCAATCGTTTTAGGTTGCTTTGTGCGCCATAAAAAATTGAGGGCACAATCTTGATTAAGTTTATTTAACCTCAGTGATGAGCATGCTCGCCAAGGTAAATTTCCCGTCATAATGTACGCAATGTGATTATCGATGATGAGGAATTTATCGTGATAATAGGCATAACGCTGACTGGGAAAAGTGCAGTGATAGTGATGGGTTTTACACCATTGCGTTTCAACGTTTTGTATCTGCTGGGCGTGTTTGCGAATGGAATAATTCGATTGAAACCCATTCCACTGAATGAATACATCAACACCCCTGTTATTTGCGGCCTGTAATGCTTGGAGAATAGGGTTGTTGGTAGAGTGAAGCTCCTTAGGGATAGTGTCGTACGTGGCGATACTGATGCCGTGACTGGCCTGTTGAATATCCTTTTCTAACGATTGAGTTTGTAGCAGTAGCCGTGGATCTTGTGAGCTTGTGAAACTGATAGAGGGCCATATCATGATAGTTATCATTAAGGCGTTTACTCGGACTTTTATTGGCTTCATATTTTGATCCAGAGTCCATGGTAGGCGAGAGTATGTTGCAATAACTTGATCAAATATAAGTCAAATCTAAAAAGTTTATCGGTTTTGTTGCTGGATTGGGTCATGAGTTCTCGGTAGTATGTATCGCCAAATAACGATTTATTATTATAAAGAGAATGTATGAAACCTTACTACCGTGATTCACTATTATTGTTATCAATGATGGGTATTTCTACAGCCATAGAAGAGGGGGATGCCCCCGGAATTTTTTCAACTATTTTTTGTGGGGCTTTTGTTGTGGCGACTTGTTGCTTAGCAGGATTTATGTGTCGTCATTACGGTATTTTCTCATCGCAGAGCTGTGGTCAGGCCAATGCAGATTTGGAGCAAAATTCAGACCTTTCTGAAGGGCTACTACCACCACCTCAAACACCCAATGAAGAAAATAACGTGAGGCATTAATTAATAATATCCCGCGTGGTATGACGTATTGATAACTTTATTACTATTAACGATGGTTGCCTTGCTCAGTGCTATTATTGATACCATTGCTGGCGGCGGTGGCTTGCTGACCGTGCCCGCTATGCTGTTATCTGGGATGCCACCCTTATCAGCGTTAGCCACGAATAAATTTCAAGCGACCTTCGGTGCAGGTACAGCAACCTGGCAATTTGCACGACAGGGAGTATATCCTTTTAAAGAAGTGATGGGTGGTGTTTTGTGGTGCTTGCTAGGTGCGGTTGGTGGAACCGTGCTCATTGAATCGATTCACCCGGGTGTCATCCGATATATTATTCCAATTTTATTGCTGGGTATTTGGTTAACCTTATTTTTTTCACCACAGTTAGGACGACGATCTGGAAAAAGTCGCTGTCGTACTGGTCTGTTTTTTTGTGTTTTTGGTGTGTTGCTTGGTGCTTATGATGGTTTCTTAGGCC
>JABABC010000173.1 GCA_014238445.1 Coxiellaceae bacterium | reverse complement strand
GCCTGATACGGATCGTTATCTTGTGGGTGTTGGGGCGACATTAAAACCGAATCAGCGAGTCAGTATTGATATGGGGTATCAACATATTTTCATGCAAGATGCGGATCTGGATGCGGTTGTTTCTTTTCCGGACCACGCATTGTTGAGCTTATCCATGTCTGGTATGTCATCAGGTTCGGCGGATTTAATTGCGTTACAAGTCTCGTATCAGCTTTCGTAATCACTAGATTGAGTTTGCTGATATTTTGATTATGACGAATGGCTGTCTTTTATTGATGAGAGCGCATCAATTGACCGTTATTTGATCGTTATTGTATTAGAACTTTCTATTTGCTACTAGACAGGGTACTTTACGTTTTCTATTTTGTTAAGGAGTGATTATGAAAGTGTTCGCAGCGTCGTTGAATCGTGCTATTGCAGTCAGTGTTTTATCATTGTCAGTTGCTGCTCCTGCAGTATTTGCAGGTGGTTTTCAATTATGGGAAGAAGATTTAACCGGCTTTGGTGACGTGCATGCAGGTGATGCCGCCACGGCGGAAAGTGCAGGTTCACAATTTTACAACCCAGCGACCATGACAGACTTTGATCACTTGTCGATCTCAACTGGTGGTGTTGGTGTGTTGTTGAATACAGAGGTTGAGTCAGGTTCATCAATTACTAATGAGCAGGTGCCTGTCACTTTATCTATTGATTCGCCTGTTTCTGGGGATACACAAAATGTGGTTCCAAATTTTTCTATTGTGAAGCCTTTGTCGGATAAATGGGCGATTGGATTTTCAGAAAGTTCGCCATTTGGTTTATCAACGAATTATTCCAACGGTAGCCCTTCAAGTAGTAGGGATATTTTGGAAAATTATGCCACAGAAACAACGATTGAAACGATTAATTTAAATCCCAATGTGGCGTACGCATTATCACCTAAGTGGTCGGTCGGTGTGGGTTTTGATGCACTGTATGCTTCTGCGGAATATGATAACCTCTCACTCTCTAATTCATTAGATGACTGGGGTTATGGTTATAACCTCGGTGTTTATTATACACCTTCTGATACGTGGCACTTTGGTTTGAGTTATCGTTCTAAAGTGGATTTGACCTTGACGGGAGATAGTACGTCGCCAGGCCTGCCAACCACTCAGGCTAGTGCGGATTTGCCGATGCCTGCAACCACGTATTTTAGTGCCACTCAGAAAATGTCTTCCAAATGGAGGATGCTCTATAGCGTGTTTTACACGCAATGGGATGTGATCGATAATTTAACCTTAGAAGATTCAGCAGCTGGTAATCTAGAAGTCCCACAAGACTTAAGTAATACGTGGTTTTTTTCAGTGGGTACGACTTATCAGCTGAATGATCAATGGCTGTTACGAGGTGGTATTGGCTATGATCAAACACCAACACAGGATGGTGAGCGTGATGCTCGTATGCCAGACAGTGATCGTTATATTGTCGGTGTTGGTGCAACACTGCGACCCAATCAGCGTATAGCTATCGATATGGGGTATCAGCACGTGTTCATGCAAGATGCTGACTTAGATATGACAATATACGATAATGGTGACCCATACTTGTCCATGACAGGTGTTTCATCTGGCTCAGCTGATTTGATTGGCTTGCAAGTTTCTTACCAGTTCTCTTAGTGAGTAACTCTACGATACAAGGCGTGCGTTAGTGCGCCTTTTTTACTAATTAGGTTATGAGTAAGCGTCACACGAACTACATCCTAGCGAATTAATCTTAATCTGATAGCCTTGTATTTTTAACTAACAAGGTGACATTAATGTCAATATCTCTCTCAAAAAGCGAATGGGATCACTGGTGTAATGAATTTGGTGGCTCACACCAAACTAAAATTGGTTTTTGTCGTAATAATAACCTCAACTATCATCAGTTTCTGTACTGGTTTGGAAAGTACAATAAAACCTCAGCTAAGCTAATTCCGGTCAAAATAGCTGATCCAAATCAGCCGTTAGCACGACTTCGGCTTAGTAATGGTTGCTCACTTGAAATAATGTCACAAGAGGCGCTCACAGCCTTGGTGAGAGACTGTGAGATTTAGGCTGTGTTATTAAGCAGTATCAAAAGCATTTGGCTATATCCCATGATTGTTGATTTTAGAAAGCAACTGGATGGGCTTATCGTAATTATTGTTGATGCGCTAGATAAAGATCCATCATCT
>JABABC010000095.1 GCA_014238445.1 Coxiellaceae bacterium | reverse complement strand
TATGAGGCTATTGGTATTATAATGTCGCGGATGATCAACTGGAGTCATATTTTGCTGGGGCTCAGTACAGTACTTGTTGTTGGGCGACTCGTATTACAGCAAATCGCTATTTTAATTATAGTACTAATGATTATAACACCGGTTATTATATAGAGTTGTTATTAAAGGGGTTGGGAAGCGCGGGAACGAGTGCTTCATCAATCATTGCAAACGGTATCCCTTCTTATCATGATGAGTTTGGAGACTATTAAATAGTGAGAGTGATGTATGCTGAGAATATTTGGGGTAATGGTATTATTGATGGGTGGTTTGGTAGTGAATGCTGCGGAGTTACCTTCGCCCGCTTCACCTGTTCAGCCCGCTGATGGGATTGTCGCCGTTGTGAATGATAGCATCATACTGCAATCGGAGTTGGATGTAGCGTTAAATCAAGCTAAGTTGCAAGCACAGGCGACGCACGTGAGTTTACCGGATCACAGTCAATTGCAAGCGCAGCTTTTAAAACAGTTAATTTATCAAAAACTTCAATTACAAATGGCTAGCAAAGCAGGATTGTCTGCGACAGATGATGAGGTAACTCAAGCGATTTCACGGATTGCAAAGCAGAAAAAAATGACACTGCCTCAACTCAAAGAGCAACTGTCTCAACAGGGGTTATCCTATCAGAATTTCCGCGATCAAATTCGTGATCAGATGGTGATTTCAAAGCTTCAGCGTCAAGCCGTTGGTCAAGACCTTCAAGTATCATCAGAAGATATCGCTAAGGCGCGCCAAGCGTTGGAAGCACATCAAGCTGCCAGTGTTCAATATCAGGTAGTGGATGTATTAGTCCCTTTGCCAACATCATCCACGAAGGCTCAAAAGCAACAAGCAGAGAGTATTTTACAAACGATTCAGAAACAGTTAGAGGCCGGTGTTGCATCCGATACGCTGCAAGGTGGAGAGGTGACGGAACTAGGCTGGCGCACTGCCCAGAAATTACCCGGAGTTTTTGTCACTCAGTTGGCTGTGATGAAGGTCGGTCAGGTATCATCTCCATTTTCTGCCCCCAATGGTCTGCATGTATTGCAGCTGCTTGATAAGAAGGGGAGTCAGACAGCCGTCACCGCTCAGCAGGCACGTGAGCTGGCTTATGAGCAGCAGTATAATAAAGCGTTATCAGCCTGGCTGAAAACCATCTATCAGCAATCGTATATTCAGATTATGTCAGATCAGTGATGGGGGATTTTCATCCACAGAAAGGTGTACGTGCTCGCAAGCGCTTTGGGCAACACTTTTTGTCAGACCAATCGGTACTCAGGCAGATGATAGTTTCCATTGGTCCTCAAGCGACTGATCGAATGGTTGAAATAGGTCCAGGACGTGGTGCATTAACCGTTCATTTACTGGATTGCTTGCCTCATTTAGAGGCCGTGGAAATTGATCGTGATTTGATTCCGCTATTGGAAAACATGTCCAGCCCAGGTCAGTTAACCGTGCATCAGGCAGATGTCTTGCAATTTAATTTTGCCTCCTTGATGGCTGGCTCGACGGATAAGCTCCGAGTGGTAGGGAACTTGCCCTATAATATTTCAACACCCTTATTGTTTCATTTATTTGAATCACTATCGCATGTTCAAGATATGCATTTTTTGTTACAAAAAGAAGTTGCGGATAGGATGAGCGCTGAAGTCGGCTGTTCACAATATGGCCGCTTGAGTGTAATGACGCAATATTATTGTGATGTGGAGTGTTTGTTTGATGTGGGGCCAGAAGCTTTCCACCCCCCACCACAAGTGGATTCGACTTTCGTGCGCTTACAGCCACATCATCGTTACTCGTTAACGACCCAGCAGTTTGAAACGTTCAGTCGATTGGTTTCACAGGTGTTTACCATGCGTCGTAAAACATTGCGTAAAAGCTTGCAGTCTATTATTTCAAAGTCTGAGATCAATCAGTTGTCGGTTGATATCAGTTTAAGACCCCAAGCATTAAGTGTTGAACAATATATTTCATTGAGCCAGGAAATTACGTTAGAATAGTTTTTCAATTGTCATAAGGAGTGTGTCATGTCAATGTATCAGCGTGTGTTAGTGACGACGGATTTGTCTTCAGATTGTGATGATATTGTAACGAAGGCGGTTGAAATAGCACGCACTATCCAAGCTCAGCTCCATATTTTACATGTAGTCCCTCCAGATATTGCTGAGATAGAGCACCTCGCCGACAATAATCACTATTTCGCGCAACAACAAATGATAGTTGAGCCTCACTACGAACAACAAGTTCAATGTGTCATGCAAGATTTAGGGGCTCGTTATGACATAGCCAGTGATTGCCTGCATGTGGAGCGTGGCAACATAAAAACAGTTGTGAATGATTTTACAAAACGGCATGCTATTGATCTTGTTGTATTAGGGACCCATAATCGTTACGGGTTGCAATTATTATTAGCATCGAGCTCAGATAAGCTTATACATAACGTTGAGTGTGATATTTTAGCTGTACGTGTTCGGTCATAACTTCATTGAAGAGATTACAGTATGAGTGAGAAAATCAATACGCCGGTTAGCGATGCCATTATTAAAGCACTTGTCGACGATCGTCGTCGAGATCGCCGGTGGCGTATTATTCGCTTTAGTTTAATTACTATTATTATTGTTTTGTATTTGATTGTGTTTGCGGTGCACTCCCCTAATGAGCAAGATCATCTCAAGTCAGGAAAGCCTTATATTTCTTTAGTGCGATTATCGGGTGTGATTATGCCGCAAACGCATATGTCAGCCAATACCGTTAACCCAGTGCTATATAAAGCTTTTACAGATAAAAAAAGTAAGGGCGTCTTGATCGTCATGAACTCACCGGGCGGGAGTGCGGTACAATCATCATTGATTTACGATCAAATTATGCGTTTAAAACATGTCTATCATAAAAAGGTTGTGGTGGTAGGTGAGGATGCCTTAGCATCGGGTGCTTACTTGATTGCTTCAGCGGCTGATCAAATTTATGTTGATCCGGACACTATTACAGGTTCGATTGGTGTGATTATGAGTGGCTTTGGTTTTACGGATGCGATTAAAAAAATCGGTGTGACTCGTCGGGTGTTCACAGCGGGAACCAATAAAGATCGGTTGGATGCTTTTGAGCCATTGAACCCTACTGATGTTGCGAAAGCAAAACAATTATTAAATGATGCGCATGAGAACTTTATTAAAGATGTGGTTGCGGGTCGAAAAGGTCGTTTGGTGGCTGATAAGAAGGAGTTGTTTTCCGGGGATTTTTGGTCGGGCTCCAGAGCTGTTCAATTAGGTTTAGTCGATGGTACAGGCAGTGTCTCATCAGTGATGCATCATGAGTTCTCAACGGAGTTTTATAAGCTCTATGAGCCGCGCTTATCTTTCTTGCAATCATTAGTGGGTTCAACGCAAGAACACCTTTCGATTCCTGGATTGCATACTGCGACAACCGTGTTAGCGCAATGGACGGGTGTGTCTTAGGTTATGGCAACGTATGCCATTGGTGATGTGCATGGGTGTTATGATTCATTGTGTGCTTTGTTAGAAGCGATCAACTATCAATCAACACAAGATCATTTAATCTTCATGGGTGATTTGGTGAATACAGGCGCTGACTCTTTAGCCGTTTTGCGATTGGTGCGCTCAATGGTGGATGTCTCTGTTATCTTAGGTAATCATGATTTGGCTCTGTTAGCGAAAGGGTATGGTGCGATCAAGGTGTCGCCTCGTTCTCAGTTACAGTCAATTTGTGATGCTCCAGATGGTTGGGATTTATTAAATTGGTTGCGTCAACAGCCTCTCATGCATTCTCTTCAGGATCAGCAGGCAATTTTTGTGCACGCAGGCATACCTCCTACTTGGACTGTTGAGCAGGCACAAGCACATTCTTATGAAGTTGAGTCTGTGCTACAGGGCAAGCATTACATGGAGTTCTTAACCGGGATGTATGGGGAAAGGCCTGATGTGTGGTCAGATAGTTTAGCCGGTAATGATCGTTTGCGTTACATTGTGAATGCCTTCACACGCATGCGTTTTTGCACATCAGAGGGACAGTTAGAATTTGAGTATAAACAGACGTCACATCCTAATAGTGATTTTCAACCTTGGTTTCATTGGTATCAACAACCCTATGATGTATTTTTTGGTCATTGGGCTTGGTTAAAGGGCCAGTGTCACCAAGAGCGGTGTTATGCGCTTGATACCGGGTGTGTGTACGGGGGGTATCTAACAGCCATTAACGTTGAGACCAAGCAGCGAATCACGGTAAAGGCGTGTGAATAATCATAAGGCGATTACCGTCGCTCGAATGTCAGGATAAAATACACACAATACGGACCCTTGATTGACAGTGATCTTGATGAAAAAAAACCGGGACACGTTTTCCCAGGCTTAAGTCGCGCTTTTGTGATTCACTGTTACTTTTCAATTCATTGAGCTACTAAAGCTTCATGGCTGTGGTGCATTATGCGTTGCGCTGAGTGTTTTGCTATGATCTGGCAAGGCACTGTTCATGAATGCTTTCCGGGCTGTTTCTGTATCAGTATTAGTATTAGGTTGTTGAAATAGGTTTGTAAAAGCAGTTGGCAACGATTCCACGTAACTTTTTAGGCTATCGCTAATGCCGCGTATCTTTGTGTGAAAAAAATTGTTAATGCTTTTTGCAAATTTATTGCCTTGTTTAGTGATTTTGTTTTGCATTTCTCCAAAAAAAGAGGTCTCCTTACAGGCTTCTTCACGTACAGATACCGTTTTAAATGTTATACCAGTTTTCTCTAGTGCTGTTTGCGTTTTTTCTTCTATTGTCTTTAAATCGTTTCTAAGGTTTGTCTTTTTCTCATCGCTTAAGTTTGTATCTTTGCTCTGGTTTAATATTTTGTTGGTTTCTGCCTCGCGATCTTGAAGGATGTCTTCCTGCTTCTTTCTCGTCATTAATAATTGGTCGACTTCGTTTTGAAGCGCCTCAGGAAGTTGATCACCAACAGATTTCATGAGTGTTATTATTTTCTGAATTTGTTCATTGTTTTTGTCTATCTCTTTCTCATCGTTAACTGTATTAATAACCTCGAGAGCTTTTTGTAATTGTAAGACGAGAGCCATTTTATCAAATCGAGTTTGAATGTTATTGATAGTTTCTTGTCGGGCTTCCACGCTATCTTTATCGTATGAGTTGAGAGCGTCAATCAATGACTGATTCTGAGTCGCATCAAGGCCTAGAACCGCATCAAGGCCTAGAACCGCATCAAGGCCTAGAACCTCTTTGATGTAGTTAACGTTGAGAGCAGTCGGTGGAGCGCTAGGGCGTTCATCAAACAAGCGTGGAAAACGTGCTGTCTGAGTTAGTGCGTTCATAGGATGACCTGTTGTGATGTAAGCTTGGGGTAATTATCGAGTTAATCTATCTTGATTGACCATCATTCTAACAAGTAATTATTAAAGAAATATTAAAATAATGCTAAATCATAAAATTTTCAATGCGATTTTTATTGTGCTATCCCAGTAGAGACTGGTTTTTTTACTATTAAATCAGCAGGTTAGCATGACGACATGCAATGGTTTATTTCAGCGGGCTATTTTTTTCAGTTCCGTTCTAACCAGACGCAACGAAAAGCAGTTGTGTTTGTTTCAGAGATGGGGTGTGATATTGCTTGAGTGCATTTCCAATCGGCTTCATCCCACGCTGGAAAATAGGTATCGCCCGGTGTTTTAAGATCAATGAGTGTTAAGATCATTCGATCAGCACGATCTATGGTTTGTTCATACAAGCTGGCACCACCCATAATAATGACGTCTTCTGTTGGGTCAGTGAGTGCTATTGCGGCATCAATCGATTGGCAGACTGTCACACCATGGATAACCAGATTGCTTTGTCGACTCACAACGATGTTGTGACGTTTGGGTAATGGCCCTGATAAACTGTCGAAAGTGGTCCTTCCCATAATCGCTGGTTTGCCTAAGGTAACTGCTTTAAAGTGTTTCAGTTCTGCGGGTAGATGCCATGGCAGGGTACCCGATTTTCCAATCACGCGATCGTGGGCCATAGCAGCAACTAAGGTAAGCATAGAAGCTCCTCATGAGTAGGTGGATAGGTACTGTAGCAGGTTGTTTGTCGGTTACAAAATAGCAAAGGGTATTGCTTTATTGGTTCTGTCGCAAATAAATTTTAACTCTTAGGCACAACGGAATGAATTGCCCTCATAGGCTGAGCAGTCATTGCTGACTGTCACGTAGCTACTGGTTGATGGGCGACCGATAATGTTTTCTATCTGTTGTGTGCTCATAACGATACTCCCTCATTTTTTATTAACACTGTCATTATAGAGGGCAGTCAACAATAGAGCAAAAACTACTGAATAAATCATTATTATTCAGTGGGTTATGTTTTTTATAAAAAGGAGCGTTGCCGCTGCAAGATCGGTGACAAAAGGCACCTGAGGTCGGTGAGTGGTGTAGGTGTGTTGTCCGTTGCCGGTAGCCACTAATATGGCATGACAACCAACGGATTCTGCCGCTTGAAGGTCTCGGATGGAATCACCAATGAAATAAGTGTCTTCCCAAGCCATATCAAAGTGTTGTTGTAATTGGATGAGTAGGCCGGGTTTGGGTTTGCGACACTCACAGTGGTCAGCATCAACATGCGGACAAAAGGCGATGGCGTCGAGTGATGCGTGATGTTGCTGAAGGGCTTGTTGCATTTTTTCATGGATAGCAGTGAGGGTTTCTAAGGAATAATACCCACGTGCTATGCCAGATTGATTGGTCGCAACACAGACGGTATGT
>JABABC010000116.1 GCA_014238445.1 Coxiellaceae bacterium | reverse complement strand
TTTTCAGGTGATCTTTACTGGCGTATCTTTTTTGGGGCTGCAGCTTTATCAGGTGCTTATCACATGGGAAACAAAAAGCCGTAGCATTTAGGCTACGGCTTGGTAGTAGTTTGCAGGGCCGTATCGTAACCACTAATGAGCACTGGGTGCCTGCACAACAACTTGTCGCTGATCGAACGCCTTTTTGTTCTCTTCGTAGGCACTTAACGATAGGTCTGAAGACCACTTGTTGAATGACTTTTCAGACTCAACAATCATCGTACCTACCATGTCGGCATGACCTTTACCACACAGCTGTCCGCAGATTACTGAAGTTTCCAGCTCACGTATTGGCGTAAACCACATTGGTATGTCTTTACCCGGGATTGCATCCGACTGGACACGCATTGGAACGATTGAAAAGTTGTGAATCACATCGGTTGATGTGAGCTGTACGATAGCAGGGCGACCTACTGGAAGCTTGAGTGTGGTTGTTACAAAGTCATCAAATCCGTTGGGGTCATCTGGGTAGATGCATGCATCTCCCTGCGTTTTCACGAGATTACGATCGATAAAACCAAACTTACCATCATTCCCAGCATAGTGAAATTTCCAGCCAAACTGGTATCCGATAGCACGGACACGGACGGGATCGCTCTTGAGAACAGTATCGTAGTCATCAGTACGCTCAGCCCAAAGCGGAAGGGCAAAACCAAGAAGAAGTACAGCCTCAATGATTATCACACCAACTTCGAGGTGCGTAGAAGTGTGGTTCTTAACCCCATGGTATGATGCCTTAGGGTTCTTTTTTTGAGTGAAGCGAAACAAGCAGTATAGAAAAAAGAATGTCCATCCGATGAAGAGAACAATCATAAACCAGTTGATCACGTCCATCATGTGGCCGACGGAGTCACCATGAGCTGAATAGTTTTTCGGGAGACCAAGCCAGTCAGACGGTGAAAAGAGTGTAGCGAGTGTGGTGTTGCTGGAGATCATAGACTTTAGCAATGAATAGTTAAGAATGTGTGATTAGAAATCGAGGTTGTCTGCGTACTGAGGGTCAAAGTGCGCTTTCTGGCGTCGAGCGATGCGGAAAATCAATACACCAATGGTGGTTACCATGGGCACAACAATACAAAGCATGAAAAGGATTGCCATTCCGGCAGCGTCTTTCCCAACATGCTCGAATGCCTTAGCACATGTGATACAAGCAATAGTAGTGAGTGATGTCATCATGATGATAATCTATTGGTTAGTTGTTGAGTATAGTTGCTTCACTTTTGAGATAAAATATAGCCCGTATAGCAGAACCATGAGGGAAGTGACTACCGAGATCCATGACACAGGATTCCAAAACTTAGCATCTTGCTGAAGTCCTACTAGGAAACCCCACGCTGCAAATGCTGCGAAGAATAGCGTGACTAAAGTAATAAAAACAATGTGGAATGATCGGAGTGACATAACTATATTTCAATGAGGGGTTAAATTACAGGCCAGGCTCCCTAGGAAGCATGCCATCGAAGGTGATTGGGTCATTAAATGCCCATCCAAATAATAAAATAAGGATAGCAGCAAATATCAGCGCACCAAAGAAAATCCAATAGATTGCTTTTTTTTCATGATTCAAGTGCATGAATACATAGCCAACACACGTCATTTTAAAGGTGGCAATTGCCAAGCCTAACCACATGTCATGCACATCAAAACCATGACCGCCGATATCGAGCACTGGAATTGTAGCAACAGCTACGGTGAGGACTGTACCAACAAATAGTACTGTCGCAATAATAAGATAAAGCTTGAAGTGTGCTTTAATTTCTTCAGGAGAATCTGCCATTTTTTATAATTGGTTAAAGTAGAATTATTCTTGATTAAAATTACATGAGGTAGAAGACCGGGAACACAAGAATCCACACCAAGTCAACAAAATGCCAG
>JABABC010000115.1 GCA_014238445.1 Coxiellaceae bacterium | reverse complement strand
TGCTCATTACGATCTCTATCAGGGCAGTACTCAACAATCTCAGCACCCAAGACGAAATACAAGTCCCCCAGCCCTTCAATCGCATCAGAAATCTGTTTAACTGTCATACCGCCCTCTTCTGGAACCGTCACAGCAGATGCAACAGCAGGATCTAACACATCTATATCAATCGAGAAACCTATTTTATCAACCTTATTCGATTGCAACGTGTGATGAATTTCAGCAATAATATGCTCCATTCCCTTTTCATGAATAGCCTGCATATCATAGACATGACAACCCAACGATTGAACTAAATCCCACTCTTCTGGTTCGAAACTTCGAACACCAATATAAAATAAATTACCGGGCTTGAGCGTCGTTTGAGATAAACCTAAGGCATCCAAAAGCGCCTTATCTTGACCCAGCAAAGCTGCAGCAGGCATGCCATGGACATTTTGAGTATGGCTGGTTGACTGCGTATGTGCATCTAAATGGGCATCCATCCAAATTAAACCAAACGTATCTCCTGTTAATTGTAATGCCTTAGAGACACCAGACCAACTGCCCACAGCCACTGAGTGATCCCCTCCCACAGTGACAAAAGGACGACCGTCACGCACTTGCTGATAAGTACAGTCTGAAAGACGACCTAAAAGATCAGCTAACTGCTGCAAAGTAGACTGCTTGGTTAAATCTGGGTTTAGCTCCAATAGATCCAACCACCGATAACCATCCTGTGCCGTTAATGACTCCTTGATTACGGAGGGAGCCAGGGATGTTCCCGGTATATTTCCCGCCAAATCGGTAGCAACACCGATAAGCGACAAACTGTGATGACGGCTCATAAAACAACCCCATTCAAAATAACGCCATTAATGCATACGATGATATGACATTAGGAGATTAACAACAACATCGATACCGACCATGGACACACACCTTCACTCACATCACGGGAGAAAAACAAAGAGACTGTAGACTGACAGGGATGAAACACAAGCGATAATTTAAGGCAAGGGCACGTTTAAGTTAATGACGAACATCATGACCTAATAGGACCATCCCGCGGGACAATTGATCTATCGCTGAGTGAGCAAAGACAGACGATGCGGGAAGGTAGTCAGAATAATATAATTCGGAAGATCTATTTAAATGATGCAATTTGCGATCACCTAGAGACACACATGATGCCACAAAATGTGTCAGCGACATCATCAGACGTACAGCAACACGGAACCATTTCGGGTGTCGATGCACATGCAAACACTGGTCTGCCTCTTCAATAATATGACCCATCTTAGCTTGAAACTCCCGAGTGATCACTTGATCAACTGCGTGCCGTCGAGGCTTTTCAACGGACCTCAGTACAGAATCTGCGTACTTGGAAGCATGCGTTCGGAGCATCTGGGAGTAAGGCCTTACCATGGTTTTTTTCTCATCAGATAGATCCTCAATAATATCATCGAACTCAGACACACTTTTTAATAGATTGGAATAGGCATTTAAGAAAATGGGTTGTTCAAAGATAATGTACTGCAAACGATTAACCAAAATATCTAACGGTGCCATTACATGAACGGATTGATCTCCCTTCAAGCGATTTTGATAGTAAGTAATATGCTCAAACATTCGATGAGCCATTGTCTGCTCAGCCGCAAGCAATTTAGAAGAAAACTGATTTCCTGTAGGATCAGTCATGGTATAACCATCAATAAATTCTGCAACATCTTTCAATAAAACTCGAGCAAGATCAAATTGACAACCCAGAGCCGTAGACCCTTTATGCCATGGATCATTCAAAGCCTCATGCGCGAACACCTCATAAGCATGAACATGCTCCAAAAGACAACCCACCTCTTGCACAACACAATGGATAATTGGATCATTATTTCTCTCATCATATCGATGCAATTGTTTTTGCATGAAAGAAGACGCATCATGCATAGAGACCGCAAAACGCTCGCCATTATATAATTCACCCCTCACGGCTTCAGAGGGTTCCAATATTTCATCACCCTCTTCTATATCTTGATCTTGTAATGTGAGCACAATTTTTTGATATTCATCATTCATATCTTTGGACAAAGTATACATTAAATGGACTAATCGAACAGCACGCCCATCACCCGCTGACGCCATGACCTTCGTACGCTCAGAGTCAATCAAAACATGAACCTTTTCCATTAACAAATCTAACTCATAACGCATAGCACTCATACTGCAATGATCGCGAAAACAAGCGCGTGAAAACTTTCGACCAATACGATCAATCGCAAACACGACTTCATCACGCAATCGCCACAACAACTTTATACCACGTGATCGCGCCGGGTACTCCACGTGCAATTGACCTATCAACAACTGAAACTGACTAATGAACCCCATCAACGACAAAAGACCTTGTGTAAAATGATCCATTTCGCGGTGGTGATGACAAGCCAACCAATACGGCGATAATAACCGAATGACACTCAAAGCCTTTTGTTGATAAAATTCCTCATTAGTTTCCGGTAGAAAAGCAGCAGACTCCAAGGTATGGCTATAGATTTCATCATCGAGCAACACATCCTCAGAATTGAAATATGCTGACAATTCCATAAAACAATTAAATACAACGGCCGACTGAACATCATCAGCATCTGGCGAAGGAATCCGCTCAATTACATTATAAATGCTATCATTTGATTCAGATGCCACTTCATCAAATCGACAAATCACTCTAAAATCATCAATACTTTGCTTAATGATAGCCACTAAAGAAGAGCAGAGTTGGGAACAAGCCCCTGGCGTTGCCTGTCTTAAAAAATCCGATAGGCAACGATCAAGTGATTCATTTTCTAACAACATAATTCACTCCTAATCAAGATCACAACAACCAATCACACTGTCACTATGTCATAGCAAAGGCTTCATACAATTGACACATATCACGGAACATGAAACTCCACTGTGTTTGCTACAAAACAATGAACAAAGTCACCACGTAAATGCCCACCAACTTAATGTTAACTTAAGGATTAAAGCTTAATGACAGCAATGAGAAAGTGCGACTTTTTTTATCTCTCAATAATCGGTACTATATTATCAGTTTGAAGTAAGCAGAATCCGCCTTATTATCATCAGCGGCCCACGAAAGGATAGGCATGAATAACTCATTGACAACCATCACCTGGGATAAAGCACGGGAAATTCTACAGCCGATCAACCCAGCCATAACCGCTATCATTGACAAACTTGCCCCTGATGAAACCATGCCTCTGTACCAAGCACACTATAACTTTGGCGAGATCATCGACAATGGAAAACAATTTCACTTTCCAGACGGAGATCATTTACACTGCCTTTCCGATCACAGCAACCCTCAACTAGTGCGTGATTTCAACTATGCTGGAGACTATATCCCTATAGGCATTATCACAGACAAGCGTCTTGAATTATTTCTCGATACTGGCAGCAACATCATTCCTTCGCAAATCTTTCAACCTGGCGATATCTTTGCGCTTTCATTACACCTGGAAAAAAACAAAAGCCTACACCCAACACCTGTCACCCAAATGGCATCTGGCTCTCGGTCATGCTTTGCATTACCCAACCTAAATGATTCCGTACACTACATGCAATTAAAACGTAAATTACATTTAAAATCACCACACCCCAAGTCACTCTACGAACAAGGTGAATTTTTTAGAGACGCAGTACGCGCGAAACGTCCCAAAAAACCTTGGCAAGCCAGTGTGATTCTCTTCCCTCAAAAATGGGTTGACCTCATAAAAAATGATGCTTATTGGCAACCCCTGTATTGCTATTTAATTGAGCTAGCTTGGCTAAAATCCTCTTATTTACGCAATAAAATCTATTACGACTACTCCTTCAACATGGTTACTACTCAACGAAACCTAAAACCCAACCCGTACCTTGCAGAAACATTTAAATATATTCTAGCTATCGCCTTAGGTGAGTTCCCAGGATTACGTGTTGCTGTCGATGATTCCGCTTTGCCTTTGGAAACACTACAAGACATCATATTGAATGACTACTCCCTAAAACACTATATCCCAACGATCGTGCATGCCGCACGATTTAATTATCAGACATCCGATTTTACAGCCTACTATTCATTTCAATACCCCACCGTACTCGCATCGCTGAATCGAACCAAACGTCTCACAACGACGTTACATGACTTACGTGAGTTAAAACATATCTTTCTTAACTACCACGATGCTGTCATGCAACAAACCACGGGGCTTCATGACACCGTTATCGCCCACATGCTCAATACCATTGACCTCTATTTTTTGCACTCCAAAAAAGACATTCATGACGAAATCAATTTATCGACTATGGTCGATGAATTTGACAAACATTTTCATTACTGTATGCCTGCTACTGACACTAGAACACCAGCCTATTCTGGCGCTTTTTTAAGAGGCTGCATTGCTATCACCAACCCTGCTGTCACTAAATGCTAACCCGCGCTCTCGCCATCAAGCATGATCGAATAGCCGTATCATGATGCCTACACCCCACCTGAGCGCCGGCATAATAACGTTAAAATATTAAGGAATTATTAATT
>JABABC010000096.1 GCA_014238445.1 Coxiellaceae bacterium | reverse complement strand
TTAATGAGCCAACAGCGGCTGCACTGGCCTATGGCTTAGACCAAAAGAAAGGTGACCGTAAGATTGCTGTGTATGACTTAGGTGGTGGTACGTTTGATATCTCTATCATTGAAATTGCTGATGTGGATGGCGAGCATCAATTTGAAGTATTAGCAACGAATGGTAATACTTTCTTAGGCGGAGAAGACTTTGATTTGCGTTTAATTGAATACTTGGTAGCTGAATTTAAGAAAGATTCTGGTGTTGATCTTCACAATGACCCGCTTGCATTGCAGCGTTTAAAAGAAGCGGCTGAAAAAGCGAAAATTGAGTTGTCTTCAGCGCAACAAACGGATGTTAACCTGCCATACATTACGGCAGATGCTAGCGGTCCTAAGCATTTAAATATTAAAGTGACACGTGCGAAATTAGAATCTCTTGTTGAAGATTTAGTAACGGGAACCATTGAGCCTTGTAAGACGGCCATTCAAGATGCTGGATTAAAAGTGTCTGATATTGATGATGTTATTCTTGTGGGTGGTCAAACGCGTATGCCTAAAGTGCAAGATGCAGTTAAAGATCATTTTGGGCGTGAGCCTCGTTATGATGTCAACCCTGATGAAGCAGTGGCTATGGGTGCTGCAATTCAAGGCGCTGTGTTATCCGGTGATGTGAAAGACGTTCTGTTATTGGATGTAACACCTTTGTCATTAGGTATTGAGACTATGGGTGGCGTGATGACAAAAGTTATTGAGAAAAATACCACGATTCCAACGAAAACATCACAAGTTTTTTCAACAGCCGATGATAATCAAACAGCAGTCACTGTGCATGTATTACAAGGTGAGCGTGACATGGCTTCTGCGAATAAGTCACTCGGTCGTTTTGATTTATCAGATATTCCGCCGGCTTCTCGAGGTGTTCCTCAAATCGAAGTGACGTTTGATATCGATGCGAATGGCATCTTGCATGTGTCAGCAAAAGATAAAGCAACGGGTAAAGAGCAGTCGATTGTGATTAAGGCATCCAGTGGTTTGTCCGATGAGGAAATTGAAGCTATGGTGCGTGATGCTGAAACTAACAAAGATGCAGATAAAAAATTCCAGGAATTAGTGGGTGTGCGCAATCAAGCAGACAGTATGATTCACTCAACCACGAAGTCTATGGAAGAGCTAGGTGATGATATGGATGCGGACGAGAAAGCATCTATCGACAAAGCCATTGAAGAGCTGAAAGCTGTATTGGCAAATGATGATAAGGATGAGATCGAATCTAAAACAAAAGCATTAACGGATTTATCTTCTAAAATGGCCGAGCGCTTATACGCTAAAAATGGCGGTGCTGAAGGCGCTACTGCTGGAGGTTCGGAGGATGCCGCGTCAGCGGAGTCAGCGAGTGAGTCAGCCGCAGACGATGTTGTCGATGCGGAGTTTGAAGAAGTGAAAGACGATCAAGAAAAAACTTAAGATTTATTGGATATGCAAAGCCGGCTTTAGCCGGTTTTGTTGTATTTGATCTGATGCCTGCGATTAGCAGGCATTGTTGTATGGACTATTAAAGACAGTAAAAGGTTAGCTCATGTCAAAGCGGGATTATTACGAGGTATTAGGCGTCGCCAAAGGAACAGAAGCAGCGGATATTAAGAAGGCCTATCGTCGTGCAGCGATGAAATATCATCCCGATCGGAATCAGGGTGATGATGCTGCAGGAGCTAAGTTTAAGGAAGTGCAAGAAGCTTACGCTGTGCTGTCTGATACGAGTAAAAAGCAGGCTT
>JABABC010000099.1 GCA_014238445.1 Coxiellaceae bacterium | reverse complement strand
CCACGGTATGATTGACAGACACTTTGAATAGCGGCTTCCACGCCAGGTTGCGTTTTCAAATGCTCTATATCGCTTGCTAACTGTTGTGCTCGTTCGCGACCTACGCGCCCACGAAAGCAACAACACCACGATGAGCTCGCAAGTTGAGAATAGTTAGCAATGGCCTGCTTTACTTCCCCAACCAGACCACCCGAAACACCCGCTTCTTTAGATGTTAACCAAATCTTGTGTGATGTAAAATACTGAAATGCAATCTCAGGATCTAACTCTACTTTCATCCGCCAATAACACTCTGCCAACGTCAACCATTCTTTTTTCACATTGCGTGATTCTGACGCTTTAAGTGCGTCACATAATAAATTTTCAATCGTTTTCTGTGCTGTTATTATGTCCTCACAATGGGCGGTCTTCAATTCGCGAATCCACTGCTGTAATTGAGAAAACACCCCTAGTCGAACAGGCATTTCACCCACCAATGACAATTGCCCCACCTGCTTGATATTATCATGTTCAACAACCTGCTTGAGTAAAAAGTTTTTAGGTAACTTTTCTCTAAGGGACTTTTTATAAAAACAAAACACACGTTCGTAACAATCCACGGTTAAGGTTCTTATAAAGGCATAAGCATCTTGAGCTTTAGAGATGTCGTCAACCGTCACCTGATCATTAAGGTCAAGCTGTGAATCATAGTTAAAAAAGTAACCTGTGGTTTTTTCATTACCTCCACCCCAATCACAAATCATAGACTCCATTACACCCGCTGAAGAAACTGACAACAACACATTCTCTGCCTTAAAATCACCGTGATAAATCTCTTTATCATGAACAAAGACCATAGCATCTGTAACTTGCTCAATAATATCAGCCATATGCGACATAAACATCAACGCTAAGATACGGGACTTTGGACTATGAGCTAATGCTTTACTATTTTGATAGAATTGCAAATACATAAACAAGTCACACCGAATCGCATCCAGTGTAGGCAGTGTTTTCATAGCAATCACATAACACCCGTTGAGACTGTCAACTAATGACTGTTTATGCAAAGGTAAGTCACACCATTGACCAATACGCTTCAATCGGCTGACTTCCTGTTGAAAGCGCTTCTCATCACTTTGAGTCGAGCCCAATGAAATTTTATACGCGATACCATCAGAATTATTGACATAAACAGACCCAAAGGCACCTTGACCAACAAGCCGCCCCCAGCCGTCACCAGGTTCAGATAATGCCTGCTCGCCATCTTCCTTATGATATAAATAAAACCCCAAAAAATCGCTTAACACAGACCCAACATAGCTTGCTGGTACTGCACTCTCGTCTGATTTACCCACGAGCCCCCTCTTAGTCACTGTCACTGTCACAGTCAAAAAAAACCAAAACATGAAGAATAACCCGCCCAACTGATAGGCAGTTTGTCATATTTTTCTTTAGAACTGATTCTATTGGTAAAACACAGCAACATTCTATTAAAGGAAGATTAAATATAACGCATCATGCAATATAATGATCGATGGCTTGGCCCACCGACACCTATGGAATGATGCCATGTGAACTACCAAGTCTCTTATCTGGTTATATTTCAAGCAGCGCACCCAGTGAATGCTATCAACAACTGCATCAATCAACTGCCACACCATCATGGCTATTCGACTTGGCTGTGTGCTGCGTCACCTACGTATTGTTACCGTATACTGGCTGGGCAGGTTTCGCGATGGTACTTAATGTTATCTTAGCTTATTTGAATACCTGAAAATGGCTTTTCACTTACAACATATCCCAACACTGCTTACTGACTACAAGCTTCACTTGTGTATACAATCTTTATACTATAAGTAAGCATGAGGGCAAGCTGATCAGCTTTCAGCAGCACCCATGCTTTTACTCAGCGTCAATATGGGTCACATGCAAATACGTTATCAACCATGGAGATTACACCTATGCTAGAAAAAACATTCACCGCCAAAGAGATGAAACAAGTCAAAGACAATATCATCAACCATGAACAGGCTGAAGAGTATGGCCAACGCTGGGAGGCTGTTTTCAATGAATTAGAAACATTAAGAACTAATCAAGTGGCAGCCCGCGACCCACGCACCGCACCACTGATGGAAGAAGCGCGACAATTAGTATTGATCTATACCGGAAAAGATCACACACTTAGCAAAAAACTCAAAACGCTCTACCAAACGCATCAAGGCGCTGAATTGCTTCGTCATCAAGGGTTTAATATTAGCGACCAGCTCTATATCTATTACGAACAAGCCTGGAAAGCACACATAGCTGAAAATGGTTTTTTTGCGGCATTTAAATAACAAAAAAAAACCCAGCTCAATGGCTGGGTTTATCTTACACCTTCTTAATCAACTTATGATGATGAAGAATCACTCGTCGTATCACTACCTTGATCAGTAGAAGCATCACTAGAAGCATCACTAGAAGCATCACTAGAATCAGCAGCTGAATCATCACCAGAATCACCTGAAGAATCTACAGCAGAATCAGAAGCTGCATCGATGGCGGCATCGGCAGCTGCATCATTAGCAGCATCGGTTGCCGCATCATTAGCAGATGCACCACCATTAGCTGTCTGGTCTACTGATGTCGCTGAATTAGCATCACCAGTGGATGAACCTTGATCACATGCGCCCAACGACATCGCTGCGACAACTGCACACATTGCAATTAACGATTTCCTCAATAACATCCCTTTCTCCTTAATAATAATTGACAATGCATTATGGCATAACAGACTAACGCATCCAAGACAAACTCATGCAATGAAAGAGCAGGAAAAACTCGATTCAACAGGGAAATAGGGTGATGAATGACAACAAGCATACGCAGTACTCAAGGGGGAATGCAGCACTGCCAATTGTCGCCTTGAGGTTGCGTTAAACAGTGCAAAAGACCACAGACAACAATGGGAAAATGCATGAAAAATCATTACATACCAGAGCTCATTATAGAGGAAGCCACTGTCAGTGGCGCAAGCTACTGTGAGCCTCAAGAGTTATCATACACCCAAGTGACCGCTATCCCATGTTATGCTTTTTTCTTTTTAGGAATGTATAAATCCGTAATCGTACCCTCGAACACTTCCGTTGCCATCATCACTGACTCACTTAATGTCGGATGTGGATGAATAGTAAGAGCAATGTCTTCTGCATCACAGCCCATTTCAATCGCTAAAGCAATTTCAGTGATTAAGTCACCGGCATTCACACCAACAACACCACCTCCAATAATCCGGTTATGCTCATCAAAGATCACTTTAGTCATCCCTTCAGACCGCTCCATCGATAAAGCACGTCCTGATGCCATCCAAGGGAAAACACCTTTCTCATATGAGATATTTTGTGCTTTCGCTTCCTGCTCAGTGATCCCAACCCACGCAATTTCTGGGTCCGTATAAGCCACACCTGGAATGCATTTAGCATCGAAATAATGTTTCTTACCACTAATGACTTCAGCTGCTAATCGGCCCTCGTGTGAAGCTTTATGGGCCAACATAGGATTACCTATAACATCACCAATCGCGTAAATATGAGGGACATTGGTACGCATCTGTTTATCGACAGCAATAAAACCACGCTCATCGACATGAACACCAGCTTTATCGGCACCGATTAAACCACCATTAGGCTTACGACCCACAGCACATAAAATGGTGTCATAGCGTTTAGGGTTGGTTTCTGGCGCATGCTTGCCATCAAAGGTAACCCACAAACCGTCATCCTTCGCTTCCACCTTAGTCACCGAGGTTTCTAACATGATCGCATCGTATTCTTTTCCAATTCGCTTATGGTATGGCGCCGCTAAATCCTTATCCGCACCAGGCACCAATTGATCCATCATCTCAACCACAGAAATATTCACGCCTAATGCATGATAAACCGTAGCCATTTCAAGCCCTATGATACCGCCACCTAGCACCAGCATATCGCCCTGCGTATGCTCTAATTGCAATGCCCCTGTGGAGTCAAAAATACGAGGATCTTCAGGGATAAAAGGTAAACTCACTGGCTTTGAACCTGCAGCGATAATGCCATGCTTAAATCGCACGGTAGTAGATTCACCAGCATCATTAACCACTGTGATGGAGTTTGAATCTGCAAATTCACCATAGCCATGAACGATATTGACTTTACGCTGCTTAGCCATCATGGCCAAACCACCGGTCAACTTCTTAACAACACCGTCTTTCCAAGATTTTAACTTTTCAATGTCAACCTCAGGCTCTGCAAATGTTACGCCACTCACACTCACTTCTTTGGCGTCTGCCAGCACTTTGGCAACATGTAATAATGCCTTGGAAGGAATGCAACCCACGTTTAAACACACACCACCAATCTGACTGAATCGCTCAATCATCGTAACCTGCAAACCTAAGTCAGCAGCACGGTAGGCTGCAGAGTAGCCACCAGGGCCACTACCTAAAACCACTACATCTGTTTCTATTACTTGTGTCATGTTTTTCCCCTAAAGAATTAATGTTTCAAGATCAGCTAGTCGCCTCGAAAAATGCACAATAAAGCGAGCTGCTTCAGCGCCATCAATCACACGATGATCGTACGATAAACTGACTGGCAACGTTAAGCGTGGCTCAAACGTTTGACTATCCTTGTTAAATACGGGTTTTTGATAAGAACGCGACAACCCTAAAATCGCCACTTCAGGCGCATTAATAATGGGTGTGAATGCTGTTCCACCGATACCGCCAAGACTGGAGATACTCATACAACCACCCTGCATCTCTACAGGCGTCAGCCCTTTCTCTCGAGCTTTCAAGCTAATTGCACCCAGTTCTTTTGCTAACGTTAATGCACCCTTTGAATCAACGTCACGTAAAACAGGAACAACCAGACCATTGGGCGTATCCACAGCCACACCGACATTATAATAATGCTTCACTATCAATGACTGGCCATCAGGCGATAAGGACGCATTAAAGGATGGAAATTCCTTTAACGTTGCCACCAAAGCCTTCATCACAAAAACAATGGGAGTTAACTTAACACCGGACTCAGCAGCTTCGCCTTTATGACGCTGACGAAATGCCTCCATCTCGGTAATGTCCACTTCTTCAAACTGTGTGATATGAGGAATGGATACCCAATTACGATGCAAAAACGACCCAGAAAGCTTTTTAATTTTAGATAATGGAGTGTCAGTCACATCACCAAACTTAGAAAAATCCACTGCTGGCAACTTAGGCCAATCAAACCCCATACCGCCTTTACCACCACCTTGAAGTTGCTGTTTCACATACTGTTGCAAATCTGCTTTGGTAATCCGGCCTTTTTGTCCAGTACCGCGTACTTGAGTAATATCCACACCAAACTCTCGTGCTAAACGACGCACGGCAGGACCCATGTACATGCCATGCTGCTGAGAAACAGGCGCTGATGCCACAGCGGGTGCTGGCTTAGCTGTCGGTGTTGACGGTGCTTTTTTCTCAGCTTGCGTTGAAGT
>JABABC010000102.1 GCA_014238445.1 Coxiellaceae bacterium | reverse complement strand
TGTTTCTGAGCCATTAATTGAAGTTACTGGACTGAAAAATAATTTCGGTAATCTGCAAGTGCATGACCAGTTAGATTTAACTGTGAACCGTCGCGACATTGTTGCGCTTATTGGCGGTAGTGGGTGTGGTAAAACCACATTGTTACGATCTATTTTAATGTTACATGAGCCTACAGGCGGTAAGATTAAAGTCTTTGGTCATGACATTGATGATTTAGATGCATCGGAAAAAACAGCCATTCAAAATAACTGGGGGGTTATGTTTCAAAGTTGTGCATTATTTAGCTCTTCAACCATTGCTGATAATGTCACATTTCCCATTGATCATTTGGTCCGTTTAGACGCTGATACAAGGCGTAAAATTGCCTTGTTAAAATTAAAGCTATCAGGTTTGGGTCCTGAAGTGGCAGGTAAATACCCTTCTGAATTGAGCGGGGGGATGAAGAAAAGAGCAGCAATGGCTAGGGCTATCGCATTAGACCCCCAGCTGGTTTTTTTAGATGAACCGACCGCAGGGTTGGATCCTTTGAGTGCATCAGAGTTGGATGAGTTGGTGTTGCATTTACGGGATCATTTGGGCATTACGTTTGTGATGGTGACTCATGATTTAGACACACTGTGGCGTGTCCCTAATCGCGTTATTTTTATTGGTGAAGGGAGGGTGCTTGCAGATGAGCCAATGTCAGCATTAGTTAAGAATACGCATCCATTAATTCAAGCCTATTTTTCGGGTGATAGGGCTGCCATAAGAAAAGGCAATTAATAAGGAGTGAAGCGATGTCTTCAAAAGTAAATTATACATTGGTTGGGTTATTTGTTGTTGTATTTGCAACTATTGCTATTCTTCTGTTTTTTTGGTTGCATTATAAGGGAGGGCGAACAGTTTATAATACTTATCTGATGTATGTTCATGATGATGTGACAGGTTTGTCTGTGCAAAGCCCTGTGCGCTATACCGGAGTCCCTGTTGGTTATGTGAACAGTGTTACATTGGATAGTCATAATCCTCAGCTTGTGCGCATTCTATTAAAAATCAAGAATGGATCACCTATTTTAACGAGTACCGTTGCTACGTTAAGTATTCAAGGAATTACAGGGGCAGCTTATGTGGCGCTTGAAGCGACTACAGATGATGCCCCATTATTAAAGGCAAAACCAGGACAAGCTTACCCAGTGATACGTTCTCAGCCATCTTTGCTGAATACCATCACCAATGCGTTACCTGAGGTGGCTGATAATTTGCAGACCTTATCAAGCCGGATTAATGACGCATTAAATAAGAAGAACTTAGATGCATTATCTGCGATTATGCAAAATTTCAAGCAGTTCTCACAGTCATTGTCAGAGTCCTCTCCAGATTGGTCTAAGATCATGAATTCTGTGAATATCACTATGAAAAATGCAGCAGCAAGTTCTAAACAGTTGCCGGAATTGATTGATCAAACGAATAAAACCATGGTTGATATTAATAAGACAGTAAATACTATTAATCAAGCAACAGATAGCCTGCAAGAATTATTGGGATCTACAAAAACTTTAGTCACGAATACGACGCAACAATTATTACCTACGACAAGCTCTTTGGTGAATCGATTAAATAATTTATCATTGAGTCTGCAGCAATTTACTAATGAATTGACGCGCAATCCCTCAATGTTGATCCGTGGTCGTGAGCCGGCTCAACCTGGCCCAGGAGAAGTTCGATGAGAAAGATGAGTTTAATTATCCTAATGCTATGTTTAAGTGGCTTATTATCTGGGTGCCTAGGCCCTACAAAGACGACTACGCCATCCCGCTATACATTAACTTCTCATCAGAAGCCCTTGCCAATTTCTCGGCAACACTCGGTAGCTTCTTTATTGGTAAGTGCTCCCAGTGCTTCGCCTGGCTATGGTTCGTCAGCGATGGTATACACCATGGTGCCCTATAAGCTCATGTCTTACGCAGATAGCGCTTGGGTGGCATCACCTGCGCAGATGTTTTTACCTTTGCTGTCATCAACTATTCGACAAATGCACACGTTTAAGGCGGTTATTTCAGCCCCTGTGCCTAGTTATACCCAGTATACATTGAATACAACGATTGAAACGATGCAACAAGAATTTTTACAGCCGGTTAGTCAGGTCAGGCTAGTGGTTTTAGCTTCTATTACAGATAATGCCAGTCAAAAGGTGATGGCTAGCCAGCGTTTTTCAGCTCTGGTTCCTGCACCAGGGAATGATGCTTACTCAGGTGTTTTGTCAATGAATGCCGCAGCTGGCAAAGTGGCCAATCAGATAGCACTTTTTGTTAAGCAGTCAGTTCGTTCTACATGATGATGTTCTTCATGGTGAGGTTTATTGAGGTGCTTATTCCGGTGTTTTAGGGAATGTGATTTTAACTTCCAGTCCGCCGTGTTTCTTAGGCTCAAGTAAGTCGATAGTTGCTTTATGTAGTTTTGTGATTTGTAAAACAATGCCTAATCCTAACCCTGTTCCTGAAGCTTTATTTCCTATCACTCGATAAAATCTTTCGAATACGCGTTCCCGTAAGTTTTTAGGAATGCCTGGGCCATTATCAATGACTAGCAAGATGACATGATTAGATGTCTCTTGGATGTCAATTTTAACAAAACTATTAATGGGAGTGTATCGTATAGCATTATCCACTAGGTTTCTTATGAGAATATTGATCGCTGTCGGGTTGCCAATGATAGTGGCATCACTATTAGGTGATGCTAGTTCTAGATCAATATTTTTAGTAATGGCTTCAGGTGCCAGCATTGCAGCAACATCACTGGCTTGACGGGAAAGTTTAACGGGAACAGGATTTTGAATGCCGGCTTCAGGTGCCATTCGGCTCAGGGTTAGGAGTTGTTGAATCAAGTGAGTGCATCGATTAACGCCACCTAAGACTTTTAGTAATGATTGGTTGCGTGCTTCTGGGGTGTCTGCGCGCAACGAAACTTGAATTTGTGTGCTGAGTGCGGCTAGAGGGGTGCGGAGTTCATGTGCCGCATCAGATGTGAAGCGCTCATGTCGATTAAAAGCTTCTTTCAGTCTGTAAAATAGGCTGTTGAGTTCATCAATAAGAGGTTCAACCTCGGTTGGGATTGGTTTTAAGTCAACGGGCTCAAGGTAGTTTCGATCGCGGTGCTTTAATTCGCTGGTAACTGACTGTAAAGATTTCAATCCTTTACCAATAATAGCCCAGATGAGAATGCCCAAAAAAGGATAGGTTGCCAGCATGATAAAGATGGAGTCACGGGTTAGCTGGTTTTCTAGGTGCTGTCGATAATCACCATGTTCTGCAGTCACAATGGTTATCCCTTTCTTCGAGTTTTTTAGTGTATAAACACGCCAAGTTCGGTCTTTAGACCAAACATTTGAAAACCCCGTTTTTTTTGACATAAGAGGGCTGAAAGGCATATTTTTTGAATGAAGCAGTAAGGTGTTATTTTTCCATATTTGAAATTCAATATTGCTAGCCGATTTCGATAAATTGCTAATAATGCGACCTTGGTTGTATATGTTTTTGTTGATCTGGCTAGAGTTAATAGTGTTTAATTTTTTTTGAACAGTGATCAGTTTTTGGCTGGATAGGTTAATGCCAATGATGGCGTTGATGCGTTTAGCGCTAATGATTAATGTGGAGTCAAGGTTGGTTTGAATGTCTTTGTGAGTGAGAAAGAGGTTACCCACAATTGCTAATGAGGTGATAAGAATCACGCTCAACAGCAAGTTAATGAGTAGGAAGGTGCGTATAGAATGTGTCATTAACTTTACTAGAGTCCGTTATGTGGTTTGATAACCGTAGTGTTAAATTAGTTGTCCTATTCGTTCTCACTGGGCTTTTCTGCCATATAGCCTACGCCACGTATGGTACGAATAAGGCTGGTGCCAAATCGTTTGCGTAAATTATGAATATGAACTTCCAATGCATTACTGTCAATGTTTTCCCCCCAACCATACAATGTCTGGTTGAGTTGTTCACGTGATATGACTCGACCAGCATTCTCTAGTAACTTCTGAAGTAGTGCAAATTCTCGTCTAGAGATCATGATGGTTTCGTCATCCATTTTAACGACATGTGAGGCGGGGTCCAGTGAGATGTTATTGTAAACGATGACTGGTTTAGCACGCGATTTTGAGCGGCGTTGAAGTGCTCGCATGCGTGCGCAGAGCTCATGAAGATCAAAGGGTTTTGTGAGGTAATCATCTGCTCCAGCATCTAGGCCACTGACACGGTCATCAACTGTTTCTTTTGCGGTTAAAATGACTACTGGGGTGGTGATATTGCGTTCGCGAATATTTTTCAAGACCTCTAGGCCGGATAGTTTTGGGAGACCAAGATCAAGTACAACGATATCAAAGTTTTCATGGCTAGAAACTAAGACATTGTTCGCCGACTGCCCATCTTTCACCCAATCGACTGTATGGCCGTAATGCTTAAGCCCTGTACGAATACCGTCGCCTAGCAATTCATCGTCTTCTACAAGTAAAACTCTCATTTTGGATAACCCCTTAAGTCTGTATCCCTATGTTAAATGTGTCACTCTAATCCTTCAGAGGTGGTGATGCTTGTTCTATTATGTTTTCTTGTCTGCCATGTTACACTTTCTTTCAATTATAGCATAAGTGCATTATTTAGTGGAAGAATTGGCAATTTGTGTAAAAAAAAAGAACAATAGTAGATTTCTTGCATAATAGCAAGGAATTGTTAATATTTTGATCTATTTTTAACAAGTTACCCTGTATAATGGGCGTTATACCAAATAAAGATCATTCATCTCATTGAATTTTAATGATATTTTTCTAAAAGGCGGATGGCATGCCAAAGACAAATGAGTTTTTTCTAAAACAGTTAATTAATAGTTTAATGGGGTATGCTGATGAGCATTACCCCTCTAATAAACTGAATTTATTTAAAAAATTTATTAAAATTTTTTATTCACAAGCACCTTATGTTGATTTAAAGATTCGTTCCATGGCGGAGCTAGTTGGTATGGCTTCCGTGAGCTGGGGCTTGCTGCAACACCGTGAGCCTGATGAAATTAATGTTGAATTATTAACGCCATCAGAATCTCAGCAGGGTTGGGCGTCGCAAGGAACTGTTATTGCTGTGTTATGCGCAGATACTCCTTTTTTAGTGGATACAATCAGGCTAGAACTTAATAAATTAAATATCTCAATTAATGTTATTGTTCATATGGGTGGAATGGTGATTGAGCGTGATGACTCTGGAGATTTGCTGAGTTGTGATTTCTTTCGTCGTTCTGATCTGCATCACTCGATTGAGGCGCCGATTCTTTTTGAGATAGAGCGAATCACGGATGAGGTTTTGCTTGCGACATTAAGGGGTCGTTTGGAGCAGGTGATTCGTGATGTATTACTGGCGGTACGAGATTGGAAGCCTATGCAAGAGCGCATGAAGTCATCGGTGGCTTTAATGACGGACTCGTTTATTTTGCATCGGCCTGGAGATACGAAAGAGTCGGTTGCCTTTTTAAATTGGCTATTAGACAATCACTTCATCTTTCTTGGTGCGCGAGACTATATTGTTCTGGATGATGGTGATGATCAAACGCTCCAATTAGTATCAGGCTCTGGATTAGGTGTGTTGTCAGATGAATCCAATAGTCAGGTGGAAAGAAAGTTTTCACAATTACCCGCAAAAGCGTCTAAGTTAATGCGCTCTAATGACCGCGCATTAATGATCTCAAAGTCAAATACCTTATCCAGTGTTCATCGGGCAGGATATACTGATTATATTGGGATTAAACAGTTTAATGAAGATGGTGTGCTTGTCGGTGAAAAGCGTTTTATAGGTTTATATACATCTGCTGCTTATCATTCAAGCCCGAGCCAGATTCCCTTTTTGGGAAAAAAAGTAGCGGCGGTGTTAAAGCGGTCAGGTTTAAGAGAGCGTAGCCATGCAGAAAAAGAACTGATCTCTATCCTTTCAACACTTCCACGTGACGATCTCATTCAGGCTTCGGTAGGTCAGCTGTATCATATTGCTATGGGTATTATGCACATGCAGGAGCGTAAGCAAGTTCGTCTGTTTGTGAGAGAAGATAACTATGGCCGTTTTGTATCGTGTTTAGTTTATTTGCCTCGTGAAAAGTTTACAACCGAATTACTGCAATCTATGCAGAAAATTCTGTTAGAAGAGTTTTGTGGTATAGAGTCAAGTTTTTCAACACATTTTGCTGTTTCTGTATTAGCTCGGATTGACTTTGTTGTCCGTTTAAACCCAGCAATGGGGATTAAATATCAAGTGAGCATCATCGAGAGACGACTCATTGATGCAGTAAAGTCTTGGCAAGATGAGCTGTATGAAGTATTGCAAGTTTCGAAGTTAACGATTAATAACTTAGGCTTAATTGCTAAATATAAACAAGCATTTCCCGCAAGTTATCGTGAAAAAAACACGCCGCAACAAGCCGTCGATGATATTTATTACCTTGAATCCCTAGCGGATGATCGCCCACTGGCGGTTGAACTGAGGGTTTTATCTCAAGGTGTTGACACAGAGCTATCCTTTAAAGTGTTTAATTCCAACAAAACGATAGCACTATCGGATGCTTTGCCTGTTCTAGAGCATATGGGGTGTCGTGTTGTTGATGAATATCCTTGTCAGGTTGTCTTTCATAATGGTTCTGTAGTATGGGTGAATGAGTTTTATTTGACCTGTACTTATTCGGTTACCAGAAAGGCCATTGAATACTTTAAAGAAAATTTTCTTCGTGTTTGGAGTGGTGATGCTGAAAATGATCCCTTTAATGAATTAATTCTATTGGCCGAGTTAGATTGGCGTCAGGTCAGTGTTTTGCGTGCTTATGCTAAATATTATCGTCAAACTGGTACAACCTTTAGTGCTAACTATATGGCTGATACGTTGGTTGCTCACCCTTTGATAGCTATGCGCCTTGCTCAATTGTTTGATGCAAGACTTAATCCTTTGAGCTCGCACGATGCGTTGTCAGTTGATGAATTAAAGGCTGGCATTATTGCAGCATTAGATGCTGTTTCTGTGCTAGACCAAGATCGTATTTTTAGAAAATATATCAGCTTGATTATGGCGACTTTGCGAACAAATTTCTATCAAGATAAGGAGTGCTTAGGTATTAACTCAAGTATTGTGCTTAAGCTTGACCCTTCACTTATTTTAGATATGCCAAAACCCCTTCCCAAATTTGAAATATTTGTTTATGCAGTTGATTTTGAAGGGGTTCATCTGCGTGCCGATAAAGTGGCTCGTGGAGGTATTCGCTGGTCTGATCGTGCGCAGGATTTTAGAGTTGAAGTGTTGGGTTTGATGAAAGCTCAGCAAGTTAAAAATTCAGTGATTGTGCCTTCTGGTGCTAAAGGTGGGTTTGTTATTAAAACTTCGATGGACGGTTGGAGTCGAGATGCTGTTTATCAAAAGGGTGTAAGTTGTTATCAGCGTTTTATTTCTGGATTGCTGGATGTCGTGGATAACTTGAATGCTGGTGAATTGGTTAAGTATTCTAATACTGTCTGTTACGACGATGATGATGAGTATCTAGTAGTGGCTGCAGATAAAGGCACTTCTCGATTTTCTGATATTGCTAATCAGATCGCTGTTGATCGCGATTTTTGGTTAGGTGATGCTTTTGCTTCAGGTGGCTCAACAGGCTATGACCATATGAAAATGGGGATTACTGCTCGCGGCGCATGGATTTCTGCGGAAAGGCATTTTTTGGATATGGGGGTTGATATTGCAACCACGCCTTTCTCGGTGATAGGTATTGGTGATATGGCGGGTGATGTATTTGGTAATGGTTTATTAATGTCTGATAATGCAAAACTAGTCTGTGCGTTTAATCATCAGCATATTTTCATTGATCCAGACCCTGATCCGAAAGTCAGTTATCAAGAAAGGGAGCGTTTATTTAATTTGCCGCGATCAAGCTGGTCTGACTATGATATAACCTTGCTCTCGAAAGGTGGGGCAATCTTTGATCGCTCTCAAAAAAAGATTAAATTAACGCCGCAAATTCGAAAACTACTTGGATTGACTGAAAAGTTCATTGAACCTTCAAGTTTGATTAAAACGATTTTGTGTTTCTCCGTCGACATGCTATGGAATGGTGGTATTGGTACTTTTATCAAAGCGCAGGAAGAGACTCATTTTACTGTTGGTGATCCATCGAATGATGCTATTCGTGTTAATGCAGCTTCCGTTCAAGCAAAAATGATTTGTGAAGGTGGCAACTTGGGTGTTACCCAACTGGGTAGGATTGAATATGAGTTATCTGGAGGTCGAGTCAACACAGATTTCATTGATAACTCGGCGGGTGTTGATTGCTCTGATCATGAAGTCAATATGAAGATTTTACTGAATAGTGTTGTCGATGATGGTCAAATGGGCTTGGATGAACGCAATGCATTGTTACAGGCGTTAACTGATGAAGTTGCTTCGTTAGTGTTAAGAAATAATTATGTCCAAAATAAGACAATTAGTTTTGCATC
>JABABC010000130.1 GCA_014238445.1 Coxiellaceae bacterium | reverse complement strand
TCAACGTGCTGAGCAGGTGCTCGTGCAATTGCTTGGTGCTGATGCTGTTGGTAACACTCAAGCGGCTATACGTCGCAGCCTGGTGTCGTCACAGTTAGGCTGGCGGGGCTATATCAAGCCTGCCATACTCTGGCCTTTGTTATTAGGTATAGCCGTGGCCATATTAAATCAATGGACTGGGGTTAATGCCCTCTTGCAGTATGCGCCTTATCTCTTAAAGTCAGCAGGGGTGAGCTCTAATCAGGTAGCGATGCTGGGTTCAGTCGGTATTGGTGTGTTGAACTGTGTGGGGACGGTGGTGGGATTACTGTTAGTTGACCGCTGGGGTCGCAGGCGCTTGTTACTAACGGGTATTGCGGGTGTGTTTTTCTTTGAGTCGGGTTTAGCGCTGCTGCCTCTGCTGTCGTTATCACCGCAGGGTGATGGTGTGCTATCTATCATAGGTCTATTAGGTTTTATAGTGAGTTTTGCGGTGGGTCCGGGCTTGGTGGTTTGGTTGGTGTTTGCAGAACTGTTACCCACAGTGGTGCGTGCTAAAGGAATGGCGTTGTGTTTGTTTTTTAGTTCGTGTTCAGGTGCTGTGCTAGCCAGTTATTTCCCTATGTTGCTGAATCAATTCGGTGTTGCGCAGATTTATGGTATTTTTGCTGCTAGTGCTTTGGTTTATTGGTGTGTGTGTTTTCTTTGGATGCCAGAAGCCAGCGGGCAATCACTGGAGTCTATTCAACAGCAGTATGATGATAACCTGGTTCGCCACGATGAGGTGTATAATAAGGCCTAGTGATGGGTGGTTTAACTTGCCTTTGAGTGGGGTGGGTCGTTATGATGTGTTTTGCTGTCAAGATTTAATCAATTTAGGGGGTGGGGTATGATCAGGTTGTGGTTGCAAATACTGCTAGGTGTTTTCGTAATAGTGGCAGGTCATGCTATGGCTGGAGCGCCTCAAGTGACTGATGATACGGTGACCTTTTCAACGGATGCTAAAGTGACACTGGAGTCTAATAGGGTAACTGTATTGGCAGCGATCAATGCCACTGTGACGCATCAAGACCCTCAAGCTGCACAAGCATCAATTATGCAACAATTGCAAAGTTATGCGCCCGAAGTGACATGGCATGTGGTATCAGTCGATCAGCAAACAGTAGCGAGTGGGGCGAATAACATCACATTAAAGTTATGGGCTCAAGTTTCTCAAGCTGTTTTGACACCACTCAATCAGCACCTCAAGCAATCTCATAGTGGTTATACCATTAACTTAACCGTTATGAATTACGATCCTTCAGAGGCAGCAGTTCGTCAAGCTAAAGAAGCGCTGATGATTCAGCTGTATCAAAACATCCAAACGTATGTGACACAGTTTGATCAGGCAACTCAACAAAATTACCGCATACAAACTGTACGTTTTTCTTCGATGTCACCTCAACCGCTTCGTGCTATTTCTATGATTGCGGAGCCTCAAAAACGTGGTGCGAATTCACAGTCTAAGCCTATGCCAATTGCTAAAGCTATTCAGCTCACTGCCTTTGTGACGTTAGCTCAATCCGGAAATCAGCCGCCTGCGCAGCGTATAGGTCAAGGCGTACTGCCCCCAGCTTATTTAAAGGTCAAAAACTTTAAAGCTTGCTTAGCCCAGGCTGATCAAGGCACTTGGAAGGCTTGGTGTTTGCCAAGTCAACGCCCCAAAAACTGCCCAGTGAGTTCATGGAAGCAATTGCAGGTGTCGCCAGCACGTGATGGTTTATCAATCTGTTCATAGCCTATCAGTCTAGATCATGCTTATAACAGTGAGGACCCATCAGGATCACTTTTTTTAGATCGAGTTAACAGGGTGTGTGGTTGATTGCTCACATAGGCCGATGCGGTTAATGATGAATCTTCACAGTATGACCCTTCGTGATTATTGAACGGGGGTTGTTTGTGGCATGGTTAGTGAAAGAGGCGTCTTAGATTTCAGTGATAACAACATTGACATCAAGCTCAGTGAGATGGGATGGTTTTAGTGCATTATCGTATTCAGGTAATCAATGCTGCTGCTATTGTTTTTTATAGCTAGATCAGTCGTGAGTAGTCATCAGTTATAGTTTATGTTCGTGGTTGTTTTTTTAAATAATACTTTTTAAGGGTATGGGATTTGATAGGGTATTTCTGTGGTATTGTCATTCATTATGCTGAAGGCGGCTGTTGACGTTGTTTCGAATGTGTTGTGTGTCATGAGGGCTTCGAATGTGTTCTGTATGTGTTGAGTATCTTGTAGGGTAATGGTGTCATGCATTGAACGTACACATAAATAGGCTAATCCCATCGGCAATGCCATGAGTGCGAACCAGACCAAGTAGTCAGTGAGGTTATCCAATAATTCCACTTGATTTCCTGCCTCAATGTTCCCGCTATTTATCGTAGCCTGTGCTGGAGGGTTTGTAGCAGGTTTTTGGTGAGTCTGCACGACATTAGCCTGTGGTGATGTTGTGTTAAGTGTTTCTGCTTTTTTAGAGCTGGGGTGGTCTTTCGTTGGTGTTGGTGCTGATCGAGGTATCCTCGGCAGTGTGAGTGCTGGCTTGGCACTGGCTGATGTTAGATGATCTTGTAAGTTTGTCTCGGGGAGGTGGACAATCTGCTGATAGGTAGAGTTAGTCTCTTTCGATGCATGAGTCGCGATGTATGCGGTACAGTGCAGGTCTTGCTGCATAAGCGCTTCGATAATACCCTCAGGAATGATTTTAATTTTCATAGCTTCTGGGGTTTTTGGTGTTTCTTTGTGAATACCTCGAAGCTGGAAGCCAGAGGGTTTATGTTGAGCATAAATAATGTAATTTTTATCATTTATTGGATAAAGCTTTCGCTTGATAGAATCATAAAATTGCATTGTCATCGACCTGGTGTGGTGTCTTTATGGCTGCGATCATAACCATTTTTTTGTTAAAAACCCACTGTTTTGTCCTGTTAATAATACCTTCAGTTTTGATTGTCGGTTTACTGTCTTTTAATCAATGCCTTGCTGTAACTATGTCTGTTTTGAGCAGTGTTATGCTTTAACAGCATAAATGTGACAAAAGGTCACTTCGTCGCAATTTTGTTTAGGTTAATATGTATTTGCGACAGATCTCGATAAACCACCGTGTGCGTTTGAAAAGCAGTGGTTGAGCCAACCAATCATTCCCCCTGATATCGGCTTGACAATGTGGTGTATGACAATGAATCTTGATGGGGTAAGTGGTGTGCGATATAATTTCTGCTGTTTGAATTTGCGTGTAGCAGTTGACAGTGAGGCGTCATGAAGAAAATATTATCTATTGTTATGTTGGTCAGTGTTTTTTTTACCGTTCATGGTGCACCACAGGTGTCTAGTAGTTCCCTAAATAAAGCAGTGGTTCGGGTTGGTTATGTTGGTTCGCCTCCTTTTGTGAGCTCTCATAAACCCACTTCAGATGGTTTTGCGATTGATCTATGGGTTTTTATTGCAGACCACTTAGGCTTTAATAACTATACAATGATTGATGCAGGTCAAAATTATAACCATGCTTTACAGGAGTTAAGCGAGGGGCAGTATGATATTTTGATTGGAAATATATCCGTATCCTCTCAAAGAGAGCGTTTGGTGGATTTCTCCGTACCTTTTCTTTTGAATAAAACATCACTGGTTGTGCCGGATTCTGCTGCTACTGGTGCTGGTTTTTTAACTGTTTTGATGAGGCTTATTTTTAGTCAGTTTGGTTTGTTGTTTTTGGGTATATTTGTCATGATTGGTGTGATTGCTGTGGCATATGGGTATTCACAAAGCAAGATTTATGCTGCTAAAGGGCAATCAATAACAGACCAAATACAGACCTCGTTGTGGGTGACTTCTTTGGCTCTGTTATTAGGCGATATGTCTTATGATCCTGAAAACAAACGGGGTAGATTGATACTGGTTCTAGCCTGTGCGTTAGGGATTATTTTTCTTAGCTTAATAGGAGCGGCATGTACCACCAGCTTGCTAAGGTCTCAGCAAGCTATCGATGAGCATTATACAATACATAAGTTGAAAAATAAGAAAATTATCGTGGAAAAAGGATCGATACAAGTCACCTATATGAGAAATATTGGAGCGGTGCCAGTTGAGGTCGATCATATAGATCAGGGCTTTGAGTTGCTGAAAGAAAAACCAAATGAGTATGTTGGGTTTGCTCTTGATAATGGTTTGGCTCAGTATTATTTATCTCGTAATGCAGATGCTGATTTAAAAATTGCACCTACCTTTCTTGGGGCAGATTTATTTGCCTTTGCTTTTCCACATGGCTCACCCTTTAAAGAAACAGTGAATGGTGGTGTGCTGTATGCCGCTGAAGAGTCCGCCACTGAACATCTGTGTCAAAGCTACATCTCTGATACTGTATCAGAATGTAAATTATTAAGTCTTTAGAGGTTCCGATTGATTATATGGCTCTGTTAGAAATAAGTACGCGCCTTTTCTCTACTGAATCAGACATTACAGTCAACTCGAAACTGGCATGTAAGCGTGGCTTGTTTGCGACAGAACCCAAGCAGCTTTTATGTCTTAAAAAATAAACATGAATGGCGGATTTCGGACGTTTCTTTGATACTCCCCATGGATAAATTTAGGGAGTTATAAGGACCAAGAAACTAGAGCTCTCCTTGGCCCCGTATGAACGAACGTGCGCTGCGTGGCCACCACAGGTCATATCATGAACAATATTTGCCAACTAGAGAAATCTAAAGGTAGGAGGATTATTATATGCTAATATCTCTTGTGTATACTTTAATATACCTTTTTTTGTAATAACTCCTTCTGATACATTTTTAACGGAAGGAATGTGACACTAGTTCTATCGCATGAATCATAACAATAATAAGGAGGCCAGATGAAACTAATCATTCGCAATCTCTCACACGACACCACTGAGATCGCACTAAGGAGTCTGTTTGAAGCACACGGAGCCGTACAGGCATGCAACCTCGTGCTGGATAAAGAAACGGGAAAATCTAAAGGTTTTGGTTTTGTTGAAATGCCCAGATCCTCGGACGCCAAGGCGGCTATGAAGACGCTTAATGCTACCCACGTAGATGGAAGTCAAATCCGCGTTAAAAAAGCCGGACCTAAGCCAGAGAAATAACAGCAATTTTACAGTGTGTGTACCTACGTACCTAACATCACGTTGTTGGTTTGGATGATAACCGTCGATTAGGGCGAGCGTTTCCTAACGCTCGTTTTTCATAGCCTTAGCTAGGGTGTCGTTAATACGACACTTACAGTGGGTTTGATTCTGGAGGGTCACAATC
>JABABC010000062.1 GCA_014238445.1 Coxiellaceae bacterium | reverse complement strand
ATATTCATGCATGCCCTTAATGATCTGTTTAGCTCCCCATCTGGACAATAATTCAGGACATGCACAACAATCATTCCAGCTAACTGTTGAACTTTGGACAACCAGATCCCCTAGGTCAGCATCCCCAGCAATAAAAAACACACGTATGGAGCTAGTTTAAGCAGTAATCGGCTGCTGTTGCAGCAAATCACAGTACTTTTCAATAGAAACATTCATCTTTTGAAGATGCAAAAGTGCAAAATCTACCAGCTCTTTAATTATTTTGGGTTCTGAGGAATTTGCTACTTTGTCAGACCCTGAAATAATTGATTTTTGTGGTTGTTTCTCCGTTGTTTTTGTCTTGAAGATGATCGGATGTTTTGTTCGTTTGGTTTGCGCTTCACCGATGCTTCTGCCAGAAGTTATGCCACGAACAACGCAGGGTTTGGCTGGCGTGCCAATGCAGACTAATAATTTTGAAAATCCGCGCTGTGCTATGGCAGGAGAACACAGCATTCCGTCATCTTTTTTAAAACAGGGCAGGTATTTTTCCCATTTATTAGGTGTGGCTTCCACACAATCTTTTGCAAAGTAAAGTTGCGCATAGGCAATTAAACATAGCGACCACCAGCATTCCTCATGCGTTGTATCCGGTGTTTGGTATTTGTCTATTAACAGTTTAGTCTTGGAGAATTTAAAAAAGTGCTCAATATCATAGCGAGAGCGGTAGTAATTATACGCATCTATGGCGCTAATCTCATGTCTACGATCACCTAATACAGCAACCCAACATTTGTTTTTGAACACCGGCTTTCCATCGGCATCAAGCATCTCAAAGCAAATAACATTAATTGGGTGCTCATAAGATTTAAATTTATGCGTGCCTCGCAACAGTTTGTCTTTCCACATTAAAATCTTAACCGTATATTGTTTGCCTTTGGTACTTGTATATAGCGTTGTTGTTGATACATCAGGTTCAAGCTGATCGCATAATTTCTTTAGATTTATCTTATTTCCATAGTGCTTTGGGCGTCCTTTGCTTTTTCTCTTCGGTGACAAAGACTCCTCGACACCATTGTAAATATTCCTAGTGCTGTTTAGCCTAAATAAATGAATGTGATTTGAAATGCTAACAGCACTCTCTCGGCACTTCTGGGAGCCATAAAGAGAGTCACCAATACTGATGGTCAGTCGGTCGCCTACATTAAGTGTGTCTATTGTCTCGCTAAGCTGCTGCATCCCAGCCTCATTACCTTTACATCCGGTGTCAACACGTTGAGAAGAAACAGGCAACACCCAATGTTTGTCTGCAGATTCCTTATCATGTGGTAATGCAGCTATAATAGAATATTGATGTCCTACGGCAATTGGTTTATTTCCTGGCGCAGGATTGGGTGCATGGACAATGCCTCTATCGCGGCAAGTTTTTGCATAAGGTCTAGGATTGCATGTGCAGTCTAGCAGAAAACGAATCGGAACACCGGTATCGCCTTTATCTTGGTTGAATGTGTCATAAACCAGCTTTGTGATTTCATCAGATTTTGCGGTTGGCAGACCATCTGCAATCGCGTCTGTGATACTGCTATATTGGCGTGTGAAAGCTGATGACTCACTTAACGATACGATACTTTTACATTTGTGTGCATAGCTGCTTATTGCATCTAATAAATTCATTGTCGCATCGGGTCTCTTGGGGAACAACTGATACAGTTCATTGCGAAATGCTATTAGTTTTTGCTGGGCAGTAGATTTATTCATTGGATTGACTCCTTATGGCTAAAAAGTCACGCGCGCTTTTTAGCAAAGGGTTTGTCAAGTGTTTTTTGGAGATATTTGTTTTTTTGGTATCAGGTGGGCCTTTGTTGACCCGATTGTTTTAATAATTTCTACCGACAATGGCGGCCATATCCTGTACAGGGAAATATGTGGTTTGTCCAAAGTT
>JABABC010000251.1 GCA_014238445.1 Coxiellaceae bacterium | reverse complement strand
CAAATGAAAAAAATATCATCAACTACTCGTCAAAGTATAATTGAACATCATTTATCAGATATACACGCATTAGAACAGCTTACTAACAGGGATTTGTCTCACTGGAAGCAATGACATAATGTTATTTTTATATAGTCTCTCTATTTTCATGGTTTAACTAACTCGAAGGTATGTAATATGAAATATTTTACCCTATCAGACCGACATTTATGTGATATTGAATTATTACTCAATGGTGGCTTTGCGCCATTAACCGGATTTATGAATCAGGCCGACTATGATTCTGTGGTTAAGTCGATGCGTTTAACAGATGGTTCTGTCTGGCCGATGCCGATCAACTTAGATATTAGCAAAGAGCTTTCGCAGTGTTGGGCTGTGGGTGATGTGATTACCTTGCAGGATAAAGAATCACTGCCGATTGCAGAGCTTACGATTGAAAGTTTATGGGAACCTGATAAGCAGCATGAGTGTCAGTCCGTTTTTGGCTCCCGTGATACGGCACATCCTGGCGTCAACTACGTGCTCAACTATGCGGGTGATGTTTATGTCGGTGGTTCACTGAAACAGATTAACCTACCTAAGCATTATGACTTTAATCATTTGCGTGCCACACCCGCGGCTATTAAACAGTATCTCAGTGAGAATAAAATTTCTAAGCTGGTAGGGTTTCAAACGCGTAACCCGATGCATCGGGCTCACCAAGAGCTCACATTACGTGCTGCGCAGTCCGTAGGTGCCAGTGTTCTTATCCATCCTGTAGTCGGAATGACTAAGCCTGGCGATATAGATTACGTGACTCGAGTTCGGTGTTATCAGCAGTTATTGTCGCATTATCCTAAAGGGCAGGTGATGTTGAGTTTGCTGCCACTAGCGATGCGTATGGCGGGTCCTCGTGAAGCACTGTGGCATGCACTGATTCGAAAAAATTATGGCTGTACGCACTTCATTGTTGGGCGTGATCATGCGGGCCCTGGTAAAGATAGTCAGGGTAATGACTTTTACGGTCCTTACGACGCGCAAGATCTAGTAAAAGCTTTCCAGTCAGAAATTGGGATTGAAATGGTGCCGTTTCAAGAGATGGTATTTGTAGAAGAAACACAGCAATATAGTCCGGTGTCTGACTTATCCGATGATCAAACACCATTACGGATTTCAGGTACGGAATTTCGTCATCGCTTGCGAACGGATCAGCCTATTCCTGCTTGGTTTTCCTACCCCGAAATTATTGAAGAGCTGCGTGCATCGTATCCCGCTAAAGATAAACAAGGATTTACATTATTTTTCACAGGGCTTTCAGGTTCGGGTAAGTCCACCATAGCTAATGCATTATTAATTCGTTTGCGTGAATTAACACATAGAACCATCACCTTACTGGATGGTGATATTGTAAGAACGCATTTGTCCAGTGAGTTGGGTTTTTCCAAAGCCCATCGAGATCTTAATATTCAGCGTATTGGTTATGTGGCTTCCGAGATTACTAAGCACCGTGGTATAGCGATTTGTGCACCAATAGCACCCTATGCTGCTACTCGAGCATGTGTCAAAGAATTGATTGATCCTTCTGGTGGGTTTGTTGAAATCCATGTCTCAACACCACTAGAGGTGTGTGAGTCTCGTGACCCCAAGGGTTTATATCAAAAAGCGAGAGCAGGTGAAATTAAGCAATTCACTGGCATTGATGATCCTTATGAAATTCCAGAGAAAGCGGATTTAGTGTTGAATACAGCAGAGTTATCAGTGGAAACATCAGTCAATACGATTATGCGATTTCTTGTTGACGCGGGTTATCTCGCAGGTTTATCTGTTAGCTACCAGGATGCTTCTAGTCTTAACGAAAAAGCTGTTCCGGCTTAGTCCCTCATTTAAAGTTGTCATAACACTGCAGGTAGTATTGATAGGTATGCGTAATTTAATATCTGATGCAATAGCTCAGCAAGCTTTTTTTACTATGTTGGTCCAAGGCCTAACAAAAGGACTGCGTGTGTTGGTATGGATTTTAATCGCTCGTTGGGTGTCTGTTGGGCAATTTGCACAATTTGTCTTTGGCTTGAGTATTGCGACTATTGGTTGTCGGATTGTAGTATTGGGTGCCCCTCAAGTCTTGTCTCGTGAGTGGGGCCGTTCTGATGAGCCGCATTCCCAAAGACAGAAAGCATTACTTCAGATGTTACATTGGTTTTTCATTCGTGGAATGCTCTTGTGTGCGATTGTCGTGTTAGGTTTTACGACCGTTCACTACACCTTTTCCTCAGATCCTATGGCTAATTATGGTGGGCTTAGCGTTTATTCCATGGCTATGATTATTCCTTTGTTTTTAGTGCAGCTCATCGCTTCATTTTTTATCGCTCAACGTAAAGTTTGGCTAGGGAATACATTTGAACTCTTATTTAATGCCGTTTGGTTGGGCTTAATTTTATTAGGAATACACTATAGTCAGGCATTATCATCAGTTTTACTTGCTCAGTTTATTCTTGCTAGTGTGATAGGCCTGTTTTTTTACCTGACTTATCAAGGCGGTCTTCCTCTACGTTCACAAAAACCGAATGCCTCAATGATGGGGTTTGTGTCATTGCAATTAGGTGGAGTGCTTTTTTCATTGGTTGATATCGTAGTGATTCGACTTTTTTCAGATGCACACCAGCTGGCACATTATACGGTGGCACTTCAAATTAATAACTTGGTTGTCTTTGGTTTGACGGCGTTGAATCAAAATATATTTTCCCGATTAGCAGAAGATATAAAACGATTAGATCGCAAGGCTTTGCAAGTAAAATTGAGTCAATATTCTAAGATTATTGCTGGATTTTCAATCCTATTTTTTATGATTATTATCTGCACTGGTTACCTGGTGTTATCCCTTTATGGGGCAGCCTATACATCAGCCTATCTCGTGCTGGTAATTCTTGCGCTAGGCTCTCTCTTTAATGCCTTGAGTGGTAGTACAGGAATGATTTTAACGATGTCAGGTCAGGAAAAGTTTGCAGCGAAAGTTTTTTGGTTTGCTTTTGCGTGTAATATCTTAATGAGCGTGTGCTTGGTTTACCCGTTCGGTGCGGCTGGCGTTGCTGTTTCTGTTGCTTTATCCACTGTCATCTGGAATGGCATTATGTTAGTGAAAATTAATCGTACGATGGGATTGAATCCCACCATTTTTAATATAAAGACCTTCTCATTAGTTAAAGCAAGCTAATCTGATTGTCAGCGTTTGAATATTTGGAGCACCTTCTATGATTAACACGATTAGTGCATTAAAGTCAGTGAGTTGGCGTTGTGTGGCAACGTTAACTACCATGATGATAAGCTGGTTTGTCACTCATCAAGTGAAATACGCTTTGTCGATAGCCAGTATTGAATTTTTCGTAAAGATTTTTATTTATTATGGGCATGAACGCCTGTGGGCAACAACTCAGTCTTTATTGGCTGTAAAAAATTCAGCATCAGAAATAAGTAAAGGTGTATCATCATGATGGAAGCCATTGTTCATTTAGCAAAACAAGCTGGTGAGGCTATTTTATCGGTTTACCATGACCCTCATCACTCTGATGATGATTGGACTCAAAAAAATGATGGCTCCCCTTTGACACGTGCTGATTTATCTTCTCACCAATGTATCGTATCTGGGCTACAACAGATCACGCCATCTTATCCCATTTTAAGTGAAGAGAGTGATACGACGATTGATTATGATGTTCGCAAGCAGTGGGACCGTTATTGGTTAGTGGATCCCTTAGATGGCACAAAAGAGTTTATCAAACGCAATGGTGAGTTTACGGTGAATATTGCTTTAATAGAACAAGGCAAACCTGTGTTGGGTGTTGTGCATGCTCCAGTTCTTAATACAACGTATTATGGGGAGTCTTTCATCGGAGCTTTTAAACAACAGGGTGATCAACAGCCAGAGCCTATTAGTTGTCAAGACAACCATGAAGTGATTACGGCGGTTGTTTCAAAATCCCATATGAACGATGCAACGGCTTCTTTTATTCAACGCATTGAGCAGTGTTATTCTCAGCCCGTTGAGGCTGTTAGTGTAGGGAGTTCGCTTAAGCTGTGTTTTGTGGCTGAGGGAAAAGCGACTGTTTACCCAAGGCTTGGGCCAACCATGGAGTGGGATACGGCGGCCGCGGATACTATTGTGCGTGCAGCGGGTGGCGCTGTATTGAATGCAGAAACGCACCTACCCTTGGTCTATAATAAATCTAATTTGCTTAACCCGCATTTTATTGTGCTTTCATCGGGTTTATCACTCGCATCGTAAAATATGATTTATCCGATTCATATTAGTGTGATGTGGTGTAGCATCATTTCTTGTGAAAGGTTTTTTTTGTGCCCTTTCTGTCTTTTTGAGTGTTCACTCAGTTTAATCATACCCCATTTTATATTGGCTTTTTGCTTGCGTCTATTAGCGTGTTAACAATTCACAACATGTGTGGCTATAGTTGCTAACCCACCTTGCGCGGTTTCTTTGTATTTACTTTGCATATCCACACCCACTTGTCGCATCGTTTCAATTGCTTGATCGAGTGAAATGTAGTGGTTACCATCTCCCGCTAATGCTAATAGAGAGGCGTTCATCGCTTTAACAGCTGCCATGGCATTGCGTTCGATGCAAGGGATTTGTACCAGTCCTTTAACAGGATCGCAGGTCAGTCCTAAGTTATGTTCTATAGCTATTTCAGCTGCATTTTCAACTTGCAAAACATTCCCCCCCATTGCTGCTGTTAGGCCTGCTGCTGCCATGGAGCAGGCAACACCCACTTCACCTTGACATCCCATTTCTGCACCTGAAATAGATGCATTGCGTTTGTAGAGTAAACCAATACCTCCAGCAGTGAGCAAAAAACTTCGCAAGTCACCTTCCCAGTGTTGGTCTTGATAAAATCGTTTGTAATAGGCTAATACAGCAGGAATGATACCCGCGGCTCCATTCGTAGGGGATGTGACCACAATATCTCCAGCCGCATTTTGTTCACCAACTGCGATCGCATAACAGGTTAAATGATTTAAACTGTGTTGATCATCTTGGTGGTGTAGCTTGAGTTGTTGTGCTAGTCGAGGAGCGCGTCTTGTTTGATTTAAAGCATTATCAATTTTCCCTGTGGTTATCATTCCCTTATCGATGGTGTCTATCATAGTAGTAATTATTTGATCTAAGTAGTTTTCAATGTACGCTTGACTGTGTAAGGTTTTTTCATTTTCGAGGATGACTTCAGCAATCGTTAGCTGATTTCT
>JABABC010000194.1 GCA_014238445.1 Coxiellaceae bacterium | reverse complement strand
CTCAGTAACCGATACCCCAAAGCACTCTTGCAGGCATTATTAAATACCACACCCCTCAATGCAGGGACTCTCGAGAATGAACCCCTATCACAAGCCTGGATCGATGAACTCAAACAAACATTAAAGAGCCCACAAACACAGCATCACTTTGAGATTCGACTGATTGAAAAAGACGGGATGCATATTCCGCTCATTACAGCCATCACACATGGCGTGACAAAAACTGTCAAGCTTCATGCTCACTTCTTTAACTCACAGGACTATAAGAAAATAACAGCCGCTTATCATATGCTTGATGGCGTATTGGAGTCAGGCGCTTTTATACAAAAAGGTGAGCAACGCATCACTATTGACAGCTTTGAACAAGGCCTTGAATGGTTGCTCCGTGAAGGAAAGAGAGGGCTCACCATTTCACGTTACAAAGGTTTAGGTGAAATGAATCCCGATCAACTCTGGGAAACGACCATGGATCCAGAAATGCGACGCTTGCTACAAGTCAGTGTTGAGGATGCCGTGATGGCTGATGAAATGTTTACGACCCTCATGGGTGATCACGTTGAACCTCGGCGTGCATTCATAGAAGATAATGCGTTATCAGTAGGTAATATTGATATCTAGGCATAACAACTATGTCATGCCTATCATGATAAAACCCTGCTTAATCACAGCAATTGGATAGCATACTGTTTTTATCATGACCTATTCGAGCTAGATGAATAGGTAATGATTGTCTGTAGGTATAGATGTCACTATCCCAACAACTACACCCTTGCAGTTTAGGTGGAGTGCATTAAATTAATATTAAAAGCAAACAGAGCACGCTGTAGAGCAGCTGCAGCCGTCAGATCCTGCATGTTCCTCTATGCCGTGACTTCCACTTGGGGTTAGACGTGTCCGTCTGGTGTCTTGTAAACACCGATCTCTAGAAGTTTAGACTCGTGGTGCAGCTTGGCGGAACCGGAGGGCCACAGAGCCACGGACCCGCTTGCGCTGTCCGGGTTCTTTCCACACTTCCGACGATCCTGTTTATTCTTTCGTTGGTCATTTCTCTTCTCCTCTTATCGTTTTCTACTCTTATATCGTAGTACATTTTTTAGTTAGTCTTTGGCTATACCACCATCTGTATGATTTAATGTGTTTTTTTAAGTTTTTTGTGCCGCTATTCGCTTGCTTTGAGATGAATGTCATCGACTAGCGATCAGTGATGATGCTATATTTTTTTTCATTCCCTTGCCTGAATAGAGGGTGTAGTTGCTGTAACACTGACATGATATCTACTCAACATTTAAAAAACAGGCCTTAAATTCAACGCGTTATGAGATAACCCTTTGAAAAAACAACACCCCGATAAAAACATCTCCTATAATATAAATAATAATGAAAAAGGAGAGGCAGATGAAAATTGCATACCTGTTAACAATCACATTAACGTATCTGTTTTTTTCAACGAGCGTAGCAGCAGACAAGACCAATATCACATTAGTCTATCTGGGCACACAATCAAATGAAACAAGTCATTCAAGTGACCGTGACAACCAAGAAAACTGCAACAAAGCATTTGGTAATGACAAAGGGATAGAAGGCCTATCATTTAATGTGAATATGGATGATGTAAAAAGTAGCAGCGCTGGCCAACCGATGATTTCAGCCAATCGAAGCAGCACACTACAATTTGTCAAACAAACAACTCATAAAATGATGAGTGAAGGTATTTCTGGAGAGTATGCCTACTATATTAAGGGTCATAAAGAAAAGAGCGTCTATCTCAAAACCAAAACACACCAATATTACGTGAAATTTTTTAGTATCCAAGCACGAGTAGAGCCAAGCAGTCAGTGGGGAGAGTTTCGTGGCAACATTCAACTACAACGAAAAGCTGCTACACATCAAGGAAAATTACCCATATGTCAAATCTTTATTAGAGAAGCTAATGACAATGCACATTAATCGAAAGCATCAGTTTTTTTGACGTTGATGACCCTGTCTATTGACTGTAGCAAAAAAATTAAATACCAAAAGCCATTAACGCTTCAGCGACTTTAATAAAGCCAAAAATAGTAGCGCCTTTCACGTAATCCACCCTGTCCGTGGATTGTCCGTGCACTAAACAATTAGCATGAATCTGAGACATAATTTTTTGAAGCTTGATATCTACCTCGTCACGCGTCCACGTTTGACGCATACTATTTTGAGACATTTCTAAACCAGAGACGGCCACACCACCCGCATTAGAAGCTTTACCTGGCGCATATAACACGCCCGAGGATTGAAAAAGCGCAACCGCATCAGGTGTCGTAGGCATATTGGCGCCTTCTGCTACAGCGATACAGCCATTTTTAATGAGGATTTTTGCCTGCTCTAAAGCTAATTCATTTTGAGTTGCACAAGGTAAGGCCACATCAACCGGCACTCCCCATGGAGACTTTCCAGGATGAAAATCTAATTGATGTTGCTTAGCAAAAGATTCTAAACGACCATAATGCTCGAATTTATGCACTTTCAATGCGCTTAATAACTCTGCCGTCAACCCTTTTGGGTGATGAATAAACCCTTGAGAATCGGAGACCGTGACAACACGAGATCCCAGAGCCATCGCTTTTTCAGCAGCATATAAAGCCACATTACCAGAGCCTGAAATAGCAACAGTTTTATCAGCTAAGGCATGCCCATGTTGCTGAAGCATACTATCTGTAAAATAGACCGTCCCGTAACCCGTTGCTTCAGTTCGAAT
>JABABC010000067.1 GCA_014238445.1 Coxiellaceae bacterium | reverse complement strand
TGCAGTTTAATGTTGTCATAGGGGTTGGATTTGTCATGTAGGGGCACAGCCGGGCTCCTCATCATGATGATGAGGAGCTGTGTGCACAAGCCTTCCTTGGCTATGGGATTGGATAACATCGGAGGAGGAGAGCGATGTTTTCCAAATGGATCCGACTTCCTCGTTGTGGATCCGTTTGTTTATTGATTCAATGCATTCAGTCTACGGACTCTAGTGGGCAGGGTATTGATGTAGGTCAAATTTAGATCATGTTGGTGTGGGGTTTAGGGTCAACCTAAGTGGGTAAAGCCTTTGCCCTTGTTATCACTTCTGGGTAGAATGCGGGCTTGCCATTACACTAGGAGAGTTAACCATGACCCTTGCTGAACCAACTTGCGTTGAAACCTTTGATCCAGAATTATTTGCAGCGATAGCCCGCGAGCAGCGTCGCCAAGAAGAACATTTAGAGCTCATTGCATCGGAGAATTATGCCAGTCTTGATGTGATGTGCATGACGGGCTCGGTATTAACTAATAAATACGCAGAAGGCTATCCAGGTAAGCGTTACTATGGTGGCTGTGATTACGTCGATGTGGCAGAGCAACTTGCTATTGATCGTTTAAAGACTTTATTTAATGCACGCTATGCCAATGTGCAACCACATTCTGGTTCACAAGCGAATGCTGCTGCCATGCTAGCTATGATTGAGCCAGGCGACACCATTCTTGGAATGGATTTATCACACGGTGGCCACTTAACGCATGGCGCTTCAGTGAATTTTTCCGGGCGCATCTATAATGGTATTTCTTATGGTTTAAATGACGAGGGTGATATTGACTACGATCAAGTGGAGCGTTTGGCGCAGGAACATCGTCCTAAGTTATTAGTGACAGGGTTTTCAGCTTTTTCACAACACGTTGATTGGCAGCGTTTTCGTGATATAGCTGATAGTGTTGGTGCTTATATGTTAGCTGATATTGCACACGTAGCAGGCTTGATCGCTGTGGGTTTATACCCATCCCCTGTGAACATTGCTGATGTGACCACATCCACGACGCATAAATCCTTGCGGGGTCCTCGAGGGGGTGTGATTATGGCTAAAGCTAATCCTCAGTTAGAGAAGCGATTACAGTCAGCGGTCTTCCCGGGTACGCAAGGTGGACCATTGATGCATGTGATTGCAGCAAAAGCCATTGCTTTTAAAGAAGCTTTATTGCCGTCATTTAAAACGTATCAAGCGCAAGTGATTGCGAATGCCAAAGCGATGGTGAGCGTGTTGCAACAGCGCGGTTATGACATTGTATCCGGTGGGACAGAAAATCATTTAGCCCTGGTCGATTTAACGCGACAAGGTATTACGGGTAAAGCCGCTTCTTTGGCATTAGAAGCTGCTAATATTACCGTGAATAAAAATACGGTTCCGGGTGAAAAGCGTTCGCCATTCGTGACCAGTGGGTTACGTATTGGCACGCCAGCGATGACGACACGTGGCATGGCAACCAAAGAGGCGCAGCTCATTGGTGGGTGGATGGCTGATATATTAGATGCACACGAAGATGCTAAAATAATTGCTGCGGTTAAACAGAAAGTATTAGCTTTGTGTCGTGATTTTCCGGTCTACCCATCCTTGATGGGAAACGAATAATCTGAGGTTGTTATGCATTGTCCATTTTGCCAACACAAAGAAACTAAGGTTGTGGATTCGCGTTTATTCGATGGGGGTGTTAAAGTGCGCCGGCGTCGTCAATGCATGGACTGTGATGAGCGGTTTACCACGCATGAGGCCATCGAGATAACGATGCCACGTGTGGTTAAGAATGATCACAGCCAGTGTGTGTTTAACGAGGCTAAGATTCGCTCAGGCATCTTGAAAGCCTTAGAAAAACGTCCGGTCGATATTGAAACAGTCGATGCAGCTGTTAATCAGGTGGTTACAGCCATGCGTGATTTGGGTGAGCGAGAAGTGACTACGCAACAGATTGGTGAGGCCGTGATGATGCAATTGCGAGATATTGATCAGGTTGCCTATGTTCGTTTTGCCTCAGTGTATCGCAGTTTTCAAGATTTACAGGCCTTTGATCAAGCCATACAAACATTAAAGGATGATTCACATGAGTAAGTCGTCACAACCGATTGAAAAGAAACCGATGTCTGCCCGACGCCGGGCGCGCGCTGCAGCTGTACAAGCCCTGTATCAATGGCAGTTAAAGCAGCACACGGTGGATGATGTGTATGCGCATTGTTTGGAGTATTACGCCGAAGAGCGCTGGGATCGTGATTATTTTAAGGTGCTGTTGTATAACACCATTGAGCAGTTAGCGGTACTTGATGAGGTGATGAAGGGTGTTTTAGATCGTGATATCCAGTCATTAACGCCAGTGGAGTTGGCAGTGTTGCGCATTGCGCTGTATGAGCTGAAATTTCGTATGGATGTGCCAGGCCCTGTGGTAATCAATGAGGCGTTGGAACTCGCGAAATCTTTTGGTACTGAGGAAGGGTATCGTTATATCAACGGCGTGTTGGATGCCTTGTTGACGGAATTACGACCGACCCCTCCAAAGCGAAGATAAAATATCGATAAACCCCTTGTTTCCTTTAAGTATTTGGTGTTCAATACGCGCTTGTGATTATAGATCATGAGTTTTGCGAGAGTGGCGAAATTGGTATACGCGCTGGATTTAGGTTCCAGTGGGGCAACCCGTGAGAGTTCGAGTCTCTCCTCTCGCACCACTTAATATCTTTTATTAGTAAACATCCCAAACCCATTGATTAGTGAGGTGATATCATGTCAGTTCAGGTAGAAGTTGAACAATTAGAAGGGCTAAAGCGACGCCTAACCATCCGAATTTCCGAAGACCAAGTGAGCAGCGCCTATCAAAAGAAATTAAGTCAAGTTCAGAAAAGCATCAAGATGCCAGGTTTTCGCCAAGGAAAAGTTCCCCACAATGTTATCGAGCAGCGTCACGGGCAAGACTTGGTGAATGAAACGGCTAGTGAATTAATCGATGCGAGCTTTCGTGATGCCTTGGCTGAGCATCAATTAAACCCAGCCGCACAGCCGGAAATTGATTCTCAAACGTATGAAAAAAATCAACCGGTTGAATTTTCGGCATCGTTTGAAGTGTTGCCTGAGATTACTTTGGTTGACTTAGAGGGTGTTGGTATTGATAAGCCTGAAGTAGCGCTGACAGAAGAAGATGAAGCGCAGGCGCTTGAACGTATGTTAAAGCAACGTACATCCTGGAACGAGGTTGATCGTGCTGCAAAAGAAGGTGATCAGCTTACATTTGATTTTGAAGGTAGTATTGATGGTACGCCATTTGACGGTGGGAAAAGTGAAGGTTTTTCATTAGAAATTGGCTCTAAGCAGATGATTCCAGGCTTTGAAGATCAATTAATTGGTTTTTCGGTTGGCGATGAAAAAGACATTGAAGTGACTTTTCCAGAAAGCTATGGGGTGAAAGATTTAGCGGGTAAGTTAGCGGTATTTCATATTAAGACGCATAAGGTGTGTGAACCTCAGTTGCCAGAAGCGAATGATGAGTTTGCTAAGGAATTGGGTGTGGAAGATGGGATGGATGCACTGAAAGAGCAGCTTCGTACGATGTTGACACGTGAAGCAGAGCGAGCATTGAAGAATGTCTTGCATAGTGATGTGTCTGAAGCTTTATTAGAGAAAAATGCCATTGAAGTTCCTCAGGCGTTAGTCGATGCAGAGGTTGATCACTTGCATCAATCGGCCCGTCAGCAAATGGCGATGCAACAAGGTAAGCAACAACCAGCTGACGTTGAGTTACCCAAAGAACCTTATATTGAAGAAGCCACTAAACGCGTCACTTTGGGTTTATTGTTAGCGGAGGTCATTAAGAAGAATTCGCTTAAATTAGACCAAGCTAAGCTTCAAGAACGTATGTTTGAGATGTTTTCTGCCTATCCTAATCCTCAGCAGATGCTAGAGTATTATCAGAAAAATAAACAAATGCGCACACAGCTTGAATCTCAAGTGCTAGAAGAGCAGGCTATTGAATCTTTGCTAGAAAAAGCGGATATTAATAGCGTAACAAAGGCATATGCCGAAATTATGAACCCGTCTAAGTAAGGCAAACAAGGATGAATAATATGTCAAAAAACAGTGAGTTTCAGTCGCACTTAGTCCCTATGGTGGTAGAGCAGAGTGCTCGTGGCGAGCGCTCTTACGATATTTACTCGCGCCTCTTAAAAGAACGAATTATCTTTTTGGTTGGGCCAATTGATGACTATATGGCTAATTTGATTGTTGCTCAGCTGTTGTTTTTGGAGTCTGAGAATCCAGAGAAAGATGTTTCGATTTATATCAATTCTCCTGGCGGGCAGGTGACTGCTGCTTTATCGATTTATGATACGATGCAGTTCATTAAGCCTGATGTCAGTACGCTGTGTATCGGTATGGCTGCCAGTGCAGGTGCTTTACTGTTAACCAGTGGTGCTGCTGGTAAGCGACATTGTTTGCCACACTCCACGGTCATGGTTCATCAGGTGCTTGGTGGTTATCAAGGTCAGAATTCAGACATACAAATACACGCACAAGAAACCAAACGTATCGGAGATATGTTAACAGGCATTATCGCTAAGCATTCAGGTCGTCCTTTTGAGGACGTTGAGAAAGACACGAATCGTGATAATTTCATGACACCCCAGCAAGCATTGGACTATGGCTTGATTGATAGCGTTATTGAGACCCGCGATTAATTGACACATGAGTTGGGTATGAAAGAACAGGCGACATTAGGTCGCCTGTTCTTTTTATGTTCTTTATCAATAACAACAAGCTTAGCATTACTCTTAATGTTAAATGTAATTATATTCTATAACTTATTGATATGTATCTAAATATCTTGATTTATTAATGTCTTTTCCATGGAGAGATTGGAGCAGGCTATTGAAAAACAGATCCTTTTACCCCATATAATAAGTAACTGAAGGAAAATTTAGCGTTTTGAAAAAGAGGTTCCCTTATGAGTGATGATTCTGGCCAAGTCTTATACTGTTCATTTTGCGGTAAAAGCCAACACGAAGTCCGTAAGTTGATTGCAGGCCCATCGGTCTTTGTTTGTAACGAATGCATTGATCTTTGTAATGACATTATTGAGGAAGAGGCTCAAGGTGAGGTGTCAGAGCAGGGCGAGCTGCCGAAGCCAAAAGACATTCATCGTCAATTGGATGAGTATGTGATTGGTCAGGAGCAGGCTAAAAAAGTGTTATCTGTGGCTGTGTATAACCACTATAAACGGTTAGCGCATAAGCCTAAGCCAGGCGACGTGGAATTATCCAAAAGTAATATTCTACTGATTGGACCTACAGGCTCCGGTAAAACGCTGTTAGCTCAAACCTTGGCGCGTATTTTGAATGTCCCTTTTGCCATTGCTGATGCCACAACCTTAACTGAAGCGGGTTATGTAGGTGAAGACGTTGAAAACATTATTCAGAAACTCTTACAAAAATGTAATTACGATGTCGAAAAGGCACAGTCCGGTATTATTTATATCGATGAAATAGATAAAATTACTCGTAAGACAGATAGCCCTTCGTTAACTAGGGACGTTTCAGGTGAGGGTGTGCAACAAGCTTTATTGAAATTAAT
>JABABC010000193.1 GCA_014238445.1 Coxiellaceae bacterium | reverse complement strand
CCACGGATTGATAATACTGTTGTAACTCTTGCACGGCCTCTTGAAGATGAATGTTTGCGGTATTGAGTAGTGTTTGGATGTTATTCAGGGTTTTATCTTGAAAGATGAGTTGATTTAAGTGGTGTTGCGCTTGTTGAATTAAGGTGTCTGCTGCGTGCTCTTCATGGGTGCTGGTGAGTGATAATGCCTGTTGTATGGAGCTTTTAATGTGTTGTGCTTGATGGAGTTTTTGATGTTGCTCAGACAGAGTGTTCCATTCGTTGGGTTGTAGGTTAAGTTGTTCTAACTCGTTTAATTGGTAGGTGAGTAATTCTAATTGTTGTTCGCGATGGGGGAGTTTGCTGTTGAGGGTTTCAATATCCGATTGAATGGCTAGCCAGCGTTGGTAGGTGGTATTGATGGTGTAGAGCCGGTCGTCATTGTGTGCGTAGGCATCAACAGCTTGACGCTGATAGTCGACTTTTAATAGTGAGCGCTGTAATTGTTGGCTGTGAATTTGAATAAATAGTGGTGCGAGTTCGCGAATGAGGTTCAGTGGGCAAGGAGTGCCATTGATGGTTGCGCGTGATCGCCCTTCGGTAGTCAGTGTGCGTTGCAGTATGCACTGGTGGTCTTCATGGTCAATGTCATGGCTATTTAGCCACGCTTGTGCGGCGGGGTTGGTTTGGATGTTAAAGGTGGCTGTGATGGTTGCACGATCTTTGCCAGGTCGAATCATATCACCTTCCGCACGATGGCCTAATGCTAAGCACAGTGCATCAACCCACACAGACTTCCCTGCACCTGTTTCACCCGTAATGGCGATGAACCCATCTTGACACTCCAGTGATAAGCCTTCAACGACAACAAAGTGTTTGATGTGAAGATGTTCTAGCATGATTATCTCCGGCCGGCTTGTTTTTCCCAGCCCAGTTTGGTTCGTAATGTTTCGAAGTAGTTATAGTGATGTGGATGTACGAGCTGCAGTGTCTTTGGGTGTTTGAAAATCTGAATCACGGAACCAGGTTCAATAGGTGTCCGAGTGATGCCATCATTGCAAAGGCAGGGTGTCCCAGTGTTGGTTGGTTCGATATGCAGAGTAATCTGGCTGGAAGCTGGGATGACTATGGGCCGACTGCTTAAGGTATGCGGAAACATCGGCACTAACACCACAGCCTCTAGTCCGGGCTGAATAATAGGGCCACCACCCGATAATGCATAGGCGGTTGAGCCTGTTGGTGTTGCACAAATCATGCCATCAGCACGTTGATGATAAAGTAGTTCATCATTAACGCGTGTTTCAAACTCAATCATGTGTGTGGCGTCAGTCGGTGTAAGCACAAGATCATTCAGAGCTAGTATGGGTGATTCGTTGTTATGGTTGATGGTTGCTGCTAAGAAATAGCGTGTTTCTGTTTCATAGCGGCCTTGTAAAATATCGCCGATGTCATCCATGGCATTAGGGGAGATATCGGTTAAGAACCCGAGCCGACCTCGGTTAATGCCAAGAATAGGCACTTGATTGGCAAGTGCAGTGTGCGCTGCTGTAATCATGCTGCCATCTCCCCCTACTACGATAATGAGATCAATTTCTGTAGGCAAGTGGTCTGTGGGAGCTGTAGGGTGTTTTGTGTTGTTATAAAGTGTGGCAGTGGTTTCTTCAATGGTGATCGAGACGGAGTGTTGCTCTAGGTGCTGAGTCAACTGGGTGAGCGTGTCAGAAATACCTTCAAGATGTGGGCGACCCATGAGATAAATATGCTGAAAAGGTGGTTGAGGCATGATCATTCTCTGTTCACTCACTGGATGATTTTTAGGATAACATTATTCGAATCTTCGAGGTAGAGTGCAGCTGTGAGTTTATAATAACCGGTGCCATTTCCCCCAGAGTAGACCGAGGTATTCGTGCAGAGCGGCTTGGCTTCCCCCTAGTTGATTGGATTCTGGTAGCCAAGTGGTCCACCATCGAACACGACTTGTCATAAAGTTGCAAGGTGTAGCGATAGGGTTCATGCCTAAGTGTTTGAACAGTGCCATAGCACGAGGGAGATGGTTGGCGCTGGTGACTAAGTAAAAAGGTTGAGTGTTGAGAATGGGCAGAAGGTTTCGTGCTTCTTCAGCGGTATCTTTAGAGGTGGATTCCATCACGATATCCTCTGGGGATACGCCGAGTATGATGGCTTCTTGCTGCAGGTGTTTTGCTTCAGGTTCTTGAGGGTGATAGGGGTTTCCGCCAGATAGGATTAAGGTGGCTTCTTTACCTTCGTGGTGTAGTGCTTGATAGACAGTAATCCCTTGAATAAGCCGATCTTGGCTGGCTGCACTCAGTCTAAACGGTTTGTTTTCAAGCAGTGTGCGAGGTAGGCCGCCACCCAAGACTACAATACGAGTGGCGTTTGGATGATTGCTGATTGTTACGCTGGGGTATCGTGATTCTAAAGGAGATAGTAGATGGTTCGCTACCCAGGGTGTGCTAAAACCATAGAGGCAAATAATACCAATAAAAATCAGGTAGTTGCCTCGTAGTGTTGGGCGAAAGCGCATGAATAACCAACCTATGCTGAGGCAGGCGAGAGCAATATTAAAGGGCACAAAGCACTGGCTGAGTGTTTTTTTCAGTATAAAGCCGATCATGCGCGGTTCCCTCAGGGTTGAATAATAGTAAGGAAGAGCTATAGTACGGACTATCTTAGACCGACACTTCATCATAGCGGAGAAAATAAATGAGTAAAGAGCAAACAGACAACCCAGCAAGTAAGTGGCAGCAGTTCGCCGAAAAACAAGATGAGCAAACGCAACCAGTACAGTCAGAAGAAGAGTTAACGACAGAAACACCTGAAGCTGATGAAGTTGATGTCAGTGAGCAGGGAACACCTAAAGCTGGTGAAGTTGATGTCAGTGAGCAGGCAACGCCTAATTTTTCAGCAGAAGCCGTTCTTGGCGCATTTGATGCTGAGCGTACAGCTTTAGAGCGAGAAATTGCGAAGTACAAAGACGTGGCTATTCGTGCAGAAGCTGAGATGGAGAATTTAAAGCGTCGAGTCGAGCGTGATGTATCGAGTGCGCATAAATATGCCAATGAGAAGCTCCTGAAAGAATTACTGCCAGTCATTGATAGTTTGAATCGAGGGAT
>JABABC010000063.1 GCA_014238445.1 Coxiellaceae bacterium | reverse complement strand
GCCATCAGGAATAACAGCAGCCAGCCTAGCATCTTCATCAGCGGCTTGTTCAGCAGCTTTTTCAAATTCAAACACTATTCCCTCATACACTCCCGTCTTTTCGTCAACCCTATGTGTTATTGGAACTGACATAGTTTTTTTGCCAAAAGGAACCAGTATGTGTTCTTTATCACGTTCTTTCTCCAAATCTCCTTGCGCTTCAAGCTCCTCTTTTTCCTCCGAATCTCCTTCATTTTCAAGTAAAAGTCTTCGGCGCGTAAACTCATCTCGTGCAGTTGTAGCAACACGGATTGCTCCTTTTTTAGATAGGAGTCCACCTATCATGATAGAGATATGTACGATCAAATCATAAGGTAAGCCTGTCGTAAACATTAACATTAATACATTTTTTCTTACCTCTTTCATAGCCCCAGCTAGTAAGGCTTGTTGAATAATATAACTATGGCCGTAAAACGTATTTTGGCGACGGTGAGGCAGTGGACTACATGTAGAATGACGGAATAGAGAATAGTACCACCTAGGCTGTTTCTGATAAGTGTGTCTATGGCTTGCCGATGATTTTATTGCTTGATCCAGTGCCGCTGAATTGACATCATTATCCAATACTTTTTTGATCTCAATAACATCTTTTGGGTTCGTTTTTGTTCGCATGTGCACGCACCGATATACATCAAATTGATCGTAGTTATGCGCATTGCTGAGTGCTTCTTCAGTGACCTTATTAACCAATGGTATAAGAGCCTCTTTTGATAGCGCGTACTCCTTTGCTAAATATAGAGCTGGGTTTCCCCATCTGTCTTGTGTGACTAGCGCATCGCTGAGTGCTTTTACAGTGACCTTATCAACCAATGCTATAAAAGCTTCGTCTGATAGGTAACGCGTCGCTAAATGTAGAACTGTGCTGCCATTTTCGTCTGGTATGATTAACGCTTGACTAAGTTCTTCTACACTCATCTCATTGATCAGTGTCATAAAATCTGCTTCTGATTGGTTGCGCATTGCCGCATGCAGAGGGCGCGCTGCCTCATGCGGACAAAAGTTAAAGCTAGATGATTGTGCGTTTCCTATTGCTATATCTCAACCTATTTTTTATATTTCACTTTCCTGGAATGTTTACTTTAATGCCGCGCTTTTAACGAATATCACAGCTGATCATGATACGCGATAAATATTAAAGGTATGATAAAAAGTAGCTTTATTATGAACATAACATAACCTTAAGCTGGCATGGTGCTTACCGGCCCCTTTAACGGCCTTTTTCAAGCTGAAATGCTTTAATTTTTGACAGAAGATTTTTTTTCTCATGCGCTTTTTGAAGGGTAAGCAGGTGATCCTTATTGTTTCTGGGATTATCCCATTACGCTTATGTGTGCACCTGTAAATCCGTTGTTTGTAAAAAGCAGCTGTAAATAATACCAATTACCATCCAGGTGCTACCAACCATAAAGGTAATGGATTGCATGCCGCTGATCACCCACAGCATGATGGCAGCGCCTAGTAGTGGGCACAGTAGTCGTCGCCAGTGTGGTGCTTGTTGTTGAGCAGGCAGGGTGATGTTTCGGGTCTTATGGTAGTAATAGACGATCACACTGATGTTTAAGAGAAAAAATCCAATTAGCGCGCCAAAGTTAACGAGTTCTGAAATGCGATCAATGCTGAGTGCTG
>JABABC010000165.1 GCA_014238445.1 Coxiellaceae bacterium | reverse complement strand
GCGCGTTGAATAGTCCCACCTAAAACCAAGACTCAAGCAAACTCAGTAACCATCGGGCGCAACCGGCATCCCGACACTGCTTATGCCGCCATCGGCCATTTAATTTGATCAACTATGTTTTTATGAGGGTGGTTTTTGTCCATCTCTTGTTGAATTCTATGTTTAACAAACTCACCCCAATCACCATTTAGTTTTACCGCCCTAACATCCAACATTGATTGCGCTCCATTTATTGTCCACTGCATCCCAGCGCGTTCCATTCTGTCCTTTACAAAATGCCGACAAGCACCCTCAATTACGCCGGAGGCAATGGGAAAGCCTTGTGACAGATAGTCATCGTAGCGCATTCGGTGTTGATTTTTTTCTAGATAGTGGCACGCAACCTCCATCTTTTTAACTTTGTCTTTTGATAGTTTGCGTTTGGTTGCCATTTGCCTTGCGCCGCTAACCACACTTTTTACCTCACCTTTTAGCAGCCTCAGCACTCGATCTTTCATGAATGCCCATATCTCAGGGCTATTCGATGTATAGAGCAGATGAGCAATATCCCATATATACGATGTGGCATGTAATAAATCTAGGATCTCTACACGACCTTCATCCGGCATTTGTCGCTCGACTACAGACCATAATGACGGCTGACCATCCATTAAAAATATCGGAGGGGTGTCTATATGATTACTAAAGAGATCTTTTTGTGCGTTCAACCAAGAAAATGTTGCCAAAGTTGCATTTTTTTTCTCGCCACCTACATCACGCGTTAAGTTAGCAACCACTGATTTATACAGTGGCTTAGGTCTAGGTTGCTTATTATCAGGCGTGGTGCCGTTCGCTGTTTCTCTAAATAGCGCATCTAATACTGTCTCTGGAGTTCGACTATACGGAGCAATAACATAACTGGCGCCGACAACAGCCATACGCTTACGGTCGGGTTTAGGCCCCTTGTTTTTCTGATGTGACTCAATTCTAGAGCCGTCACCAGCATGTTTTATGGGCACGCCTTTGCCATCTGCACTAAGAACCAGGAGATGCTCTTTTAATGCTGCTGCCTCAGGCACACTCATGTTTTCCAAATGCTCATCAATATTTTGAATGTTCTTTTCCCGAAAGGATTCAACATGTTGTGAATAAGATTGATTGGTTTTCTCGAGAGTATCAACTGTCATTGAGACCGGGAGTATACTGCATAACATTTCCATGGATTTTTTAAATGGCACTTCAACGGCTATTATCTGGCTCCATTCTTGCAGCAAATATGAATGCTCGTTTGCTGGCAGCTGAAGTCGTGTATCTAGAGGGGTTGCTTCTATTTTTTTACTCTCATGAGTGCCATAAACAGCGCGACTAAGTTCGAAGCGGGCAAAAACGGATTGGTAGGCGCGAGTTCTATTACTTAAGCGCTTATACACCTCGCCCGACGCTGTTGTGAATGTGTCACCGACATTTCCATCGCCTTGAAGCGTAAAAAAAAATCTAATGCTTGGGCGCCAATTTCAAATATCCGGTATAAAATATCTTTTTCTACCTCGTGTACTGGGAAGCCACTCATGGCTTTCGTTTGCACAGAGTCCTTTAGGGCGGATGTGGCATCGTCTATGTTATTTAAAATTTTTCTGAGATCTTCCGAGCTAATTGTGATCATCGTCCTGTAATTCCTTTTTTTATGAACGTCATTGTTTAGGAGGGTTAATGATACACCCAATTAGAGGGTTTTTCCTTGTTTTCTTGAAATTTAATTGATGTTTTTCAATGAGTTAGTTTGTCGGGATGCCGGTTGCGCCCGTAACCATCTTCATCACGCACGACGCCATCTTCAATGGCTTGCTTCCTAACTGCTTCACTAACGGCTTTTGCCACCTTCTTATCGAACACACTTGGAACGATATAATCAGAACTCAAATGCTCCGGTGCAATAATGCCTGCAATCGCATGCGCGGCCGCCAGCATCATATTTTCCGTTATGCGAGTTGCATGCGCATCTAAGGCGCCACGAAATATGCCGGGGAAAGCCAATACATTATTGATTTGGTTTGGATAGTCGCTTCGGCCAGTCGCCATCACCGCCACATGATCACCCGCTACTTCTGGTTTGATTTCTGGGTCTGGGTTCGCCATTGCAAATACGATCGGGTCTGTGTTCATCGCCTTTATATCATCAACGTCCAGTATATTCGAAACCGATAATCCAATAAACACATCAGCACTCTTAATGGCATCATGCACATCACCATCTATGTTATTAGGATTGGTTGTTGCTGCAAACTCTTGCTTCGATTCATTCAAGCTATCCCTATTCTTAGAAATAATACCCTGACTATCACAGCCAATAATATGAGTAACACCAAAATTAATCAACATATCCTTACATGCTACTCCAGCGGCACCCACACCATTAATCACTACTTTGATATCTTCTGTCTTTTTACCCACCAACTTCAACGCATTCACCAAGGCTGCCACCATCACAATGGCCGTACCATGCTGGTCATCATG
>JABABC010000187.1 GCA_014238445.1 Coxiellaceae bacterium | reverse complement strand
TTGCAGGATGCCCTTGTTGATGGAGTTGATACACATCTGTGATATCAATCGAGTGAGTCGCTGTGAGCTGTTTTACGAGTGTGTTTTTTATGCTGTGGTTGAGTGCGCTAGGTTCAGGGTGCGCAATAATGAGGTGGAGATTGTTCATGGTTTTTGTCTCTTATGATGTGACGGGGTGGTTTAAAGTTGCAGCAGGTCGACGAGAGGTCGTCTGAATTCCGGCCCATAAAGGACTTGCCCAATGGCAACCTGGTTTTGTGTGGCTGATTTGATGGCGCTGACGAGGTCAGCATTGGCTAGGCCGCCGCACAACTCAATCATATCGATGCTATCTTCGAGCCAAAGCTGTTTGGCTATTTCGATGGCCTCATCTTTCTTCTCAAAGTTGATCGCTACACTGTGAAAAGTAGCTTCTTTGCTGGTGACGGTGTGTCGCTGTGATGTTGTTATTCCTGGCATGGCATAAATATAAGCAAATCGAATCATTCTCTTCTCCTTGTTGAAGGGTAAGGTCATAGCGTATTACTTTCTTATTGGGAATTGAAATGTTTAATTGGACGCGTTATTATTCCGTTTTGGAACTAATCGGGGGTTTTTATGGATTGGATTAAGCTGATTCAAAGCTTTCATTGGGTGGTTGAACACCAGAGTTTTTCAGCAGCAGCACAATACCGTTATGCCTCTTCTTCCACGCTGACCAAGCACATTCAAGCTTTAGAGCATCAAGTGGGTGCGACACTGTTGTATCGCAATACCCGGCAAGTGGAGCTCACAGAGGCTGGTGTCGCTTTCTATGAGAAAAGCCAAGGGCTATTAGTGCAATTTCAGGCGCTCTTTGATGAGGTGCATGATCACCGTGGGCAGGTGAGCGGTCGTTTGCGTGTGACAGTGCCGTTAACGCTCAGTGAAGGGTTTTTGTCATCACACCTGGTGGATTTTGCCAGTCAGTATCCGGATATTCAGCTTGAACTCGTCTGTGATAATGGGTATGTGGATCTTATTCGCGAGCGAATTGACGTTGCTATACGCGTAGGGCGCGATGTGGATCAAAGCTTTCAATCGCATTATTTAGGTAAAAAACCTATTGGTGTGTTTGCCGCCCCTCAATACCTGCAATCGTCATCACCCATTGATCAACCTTCGGACATGAGGACGCATCGGTGTTTAGTGCACAGTGATTTTAGCGTGCCACATTTATGGCGTTTTAAAGAGGATCCCGTGTCAGTGCGGCCAGTACTGTCTTGTAATCACTTGCCCACTTTAATGAAGGCAGCGATGGCAGGGCAGGGCTTATTGTATGTGTCTGAATATGTCGCTCACTCAGCTGTTGCTCAAGGTGCATTAGAGCCTGTTCTTCGATCACATTGGCATGATGGTGTGGATTATCATGTCGTTTTTAAAAGAGAAAAGCATTGCCCCAAAAAGATTCACTGTTTTGTCGATTTTATTCGCGCTTTAGCGTGGTGATAGCCGCGAGTGGGCTATACAAACTTAAAATTATAATGAGTCGTTGTTTTTTAAACATCACTACATGCCATGTTTAATGAGAGCGTTTATTCATTGCCCCTCTTGGGTGGCTTGGTTATGATAGCGACCAGTGAGAATCATTGAGGTTTGTAAAGTTATGTCTACTGTACAGTTAAACGGTATTACCCTTCATTATGAATCTATAGGCACGGGCGACCCTTTAGTGCTCATAGCGGGTTTTGCTTCTGATCACTTATCTTGGCGACCTGTCGTTAAGTTCTTCTCGCAACAGTATCGTGTCGTTACGTTTGATAATCGTGGTGCAGGACAATCGTCAGTTCCAGATGGAGACTACTCGATTGAACAAATGGCGGATGACACCGCGGCTTTGTGTGATTATTTGGGAATTAAGCAAGCTGCATTTATTGGTCACTCGATGGGTGGAATGATTTTGCAAGCACTCATGCATTATCATGCGCCATTAGTGAAGCATGCGGTGATTAGTCAGTCAGGAGTTAAGCTGACTATGGTTTACCAATATTTTAAGCAGGCGCGCTTAGAGCTAATGAAAGCGCAGGCACCCATAAGTAGTTTGATTAAAGCGGAATTGGCTTGGTGTTTTTCACATCACTTTCTTTCGCAAGGTCATGCCTTCGAGGATTTAGCCGAATTTTGGAGCTTAAATCCACATCCTTTTACAATAACAGGCTTTGAGGGGCAGTTAGCGGCCCTTAAGGCAATTTCTACCAAGGATTGGTTGATGGCTATGAGCATGCCGACACTTGTTTTAACGGGTGATGAAGATATCGTGCTACCACTGCGCTGCAGTCAACCATTGATGGATTTAATGCCTCATGTGCAGTCCTATCCATTTTCCCAGTGCGGCCACATTGCGCATATGGAGTATCCTGAGTTATTCGCGACGGTGGTGTGTGATTTTTTGAGTTGATGCTGTGGATTTGCAGTTGCTTTGGGTTGTTGGCGGTTGCTCTATTCTCTGAAAACTTGCAATACCCCTCGTATTGATGTACTGTTACATAAGTACAGATCGGGGTGTTGCTCGATTTTTATATTAACCTCTTGTTTTTATTGGATTTATCATGATATCCCAGCTATTGCCACGTTCTCGTCAATCTTTAGCGCAAAGTCCATCACACCCTCGCGCACTGTATATCTTGCTTGGCGCGGAAATTCCGGAGCTGATGGGGCGGTTCGGCATCATGGCCACATTAGTGTTGTATTTAACGCATGTCATGGGCCTGTCGGATACTCAGGCTTTTGGGGTGTATGGTACGTATTTGATGATGAGTTTTATCACACCTATTTTTGGCGGTTATATAGCCGATCGCTTTTTAGGTTATCAGCGTGCTGTATTATTGGGTGCGATACTGATGGTGATTGGCAACAGCTTTCTAATACTGCCTCATCTGTTTTTTATTTATGGTGGTTTGTCGCTTATGGCGATGGGGGTTGGTTTTTTCTCTCCGGCATTAGTGGCTCTAGTCAATGCCCTGTATCACAATAAAGCCGATGGTCGTGAGCAAGCTTTCGTGCTCTATTACATCTGTCGTAATGTGGGTGCTTTAATCGCACCGACCGTTTGCGGAGTGATAGGGGTGACGTTAGGTTATTCGTTAGCCTTTCTCTTCACGGCAGTGTGCATGTTGGTAGGATTGGTAATCTTTTTTAAAGGGCAAAAGCAGTTACCTCAAACCACCATACAGCATGTACAGACAGTTTCTCGCTTTATGCGACTAGAGCGCCTTAAGCTACGCTTTCAAAAAAAGCCGGTTTCGATGACTATTATCGTCACGTTACGTTGTTTACCTATGATCTTTAGTGCTTTTGTCTTTTCTTTCGGGACGGCAGTGCTTGTGCTCGGCGGTATTGTCGTGCTCAGTGTCCTTATTCGTTTATATCGAGACGCTGATCAACAGCAGCGTAGTGCTTTAAATGCAATAGTGCTATCTATAGCGGCAATGATCGTCTTTTTTAGTATTAATCAACTATGTGGTGCATCGTTTAACTTATTTGTTGATCGTTTGGTGGATCGAACGGTGATGGGTGTTCAATTACCAACGAGTGTGTTTTTTAGTATTAACCCACTGTTTATGATTCTTTTTGGTGGTTTCTTTATGGCGCTGATCAATCGAATCCGCCGGCCTGATTATGTGACAGCAGCATTCACTAAATATACTTTGGCTTTGGGTATCTTTGCGCTAGCAATGGTGGTGCTGATGCTAGCGGCGCAACAGGCTCATCATCATGGGATGTCGTCTGGTTTGTACATTGTATTGTGTTATTCCTTATGTGCTTTAGCGGAGCTGTGTATGGTGCCGATTGTGATTGCCTTAATTGGTCGTTTAGCCCCCAGTGGTCAAGTGGGTTTGATGATGGGGATTTTTCAATTTGGTAGTGCCATCGCTAGTTATATCACGACAAAAATTGCTAATGTCGCTGCTATTAATTTTCCCTTAAATAATGAGCTGGCGCTTCGTCATGCTGCTGCTATTTATCAGCATGTCTTTGGGGAGTTAGCCCTCGTGTTGTTGGCTGCTGCTGTGCTGGTGTTGTTCGTGCGCGTGGGTTTAAAAATAACCCATCGAAAGCGTTCAATATTCAGTGCTGAGTTGGATCAAACCATGGATTGAATTTTGACCGGTGCTTGAGTTAGATCTATTTCCTGATCGCCTCTCTTCTGTGTAAAAAACGAACCGTGTTGTAGGCGTGGCTGAGATGACGCTTCGATGAGTGCAGTGTATTGTTGTATTGCCTTGGCCATCAAGTGAATGTATTCAGGGTTGTTGCTTAGTTCTTTCTCAGTCATTTCTTCGATTTTCTTAATATTTTTCTCGGCAATTGTTTTTAATTTCGTTAGTTGACGTGGAGAAATGAAGCCTGTGGGTTTATCAAGTATCTCGACTTGTTTTTCAATTTCTTCAATCATCTCTTCTTTGATTGTTTTTATGGCGGGCGGTGGGGTAGGCGGCTTAGCTGGTTTCATGGTGGTCTCTCGCATTTTTTTGCAAAACTACCACCTTCGTGAATATCTAGCTAGGGTAAAGTTTCATCTAATGCTGTCTTAAGATCTGCTATAATAGAAGTGATATTAAAAAAAGGGGGTTATTATGGCGAAGAAACCGGATCTATCTGATTTAACAAAGAAAATTGATATAGGTGGGATTGTTGACAACATTAAATCCATGGTAAATCCTGGAGGTGGTACGCCTGATGTGGATCCAAACGATGCGTTGGGGATTAAAATTGCTCAAATTAGTCTAAAAATTCAAGAGCTTGTTACGGCGCAAGCGGAGCACACGAAGTCACTGTCAGAAATTAATAAGTTGCTTAATGCGGCTTTTAAAGATTTAGAGGCCGTTAGGGCAAAATGTGCTGGCTGTGAACAGTGTGGTTCGTCTGTATCAGATAAGAGTGATACAGATACAGATAAAAAAGATGAGTAACTAACTGCTTTCGGAGAGTGTTGATGTCAACTTGTCCTTCTATGGTCATTATTGGAGGTGGCCGTGTCGGTCAAACCTTGGGTCGTTTGTGGGTATCGAATCAGTTAGCCAATGTCCTCGTAGTTTGTAATACCTCGCTTGATAGTGCTCAAAAAGCGTGTGACTTTATTGGAGCAGGAGAGGCGCTGTGTGATATCTCAGATTGCCCGTCTGCTGATATTATGTTAGTGACAACGCCGGACGATCAACTGGAATCGGTGATCAGTGCCTTATATGAATCACATCGCGGCGCCAATCTAAAAACAATCCTGCTGCATTGTAGTGGCTGTTATGCTTCGACTGATTTTAAATTGCCAGATAATGCAGGGTTTCAGTTAGCCAGTGTGCATCCAGTGATGAGTGTTGCATCACCTGAAATGGCCATTA
>JABABC010000132.1 GCA_014238445.1 Coxiellaceae bacterium | reverse complement strand
TGAAATCGTTGCAGAACGCGGCGTTTCCGGATACAACCAAGCCTGTCGCGAAATTGTTCAGCGCTACGCAGAGCAATGGCAGCAAACGATCACCCGCCTGGGTCGCTGGGTGGACTTTGATAATGACTATAAAACCATGCAGCCTACATTTATGGAGTCAGTTTGGTGGGTCTTTAAACAGATCTGGGATAAAGATTATATTTACCACGGCACTAAAGTCGTGCCATTTTCTACGGCATTAGGCACCGTCTTATCCAACTTCGAAGCAAGCTCAAACTATCAAGATGTACAAGACCCCGCGGTGACTATCCTCTTTAAACTCAAAGACGACCCCCGTTATTGTGCCATCTGGACTACAACTCCTTGGACCTTACCCAGCAATCTAGGGATTGCCGTCAATGCCAATACCACCTATGTCACCATCCATGACAAAGCGTTAGACAAACCATGTCTCATCGCCAAAGACCGCGTTGAAGCTGTCTGCCAAGGGCGTGACTATAACATTCTCAGTGAATGCACTGGCGCAGAGTTAGCAGGATTAGCCTACGAACCCCTCTTCCAAGACTTTGCAGACTGGGAGCAAGTGGGCGCCTTCCGCATCATTGCTGACGACTTTGTCACCACACAAGACGGTACCGGTTTAGTTCACTGTGCGCCTGCCTTCGGTGAAGACGATCATCGTGTCTTACAAGTCCTCGACCGAAAAGACTTCCCTTGCCCTATCGACTTCAAAGGATGCTTCACCGATGAAGTCAAAGCCTACGAAGGCGAATACATTAAAACCGCTGACAAACATATCATTAAAGATATCAAAAGCCAGGGACAGTTGTTTGACCATAAAACCTGCGTGCACAGCTACCCCTTCTGCCCTCGCTCCGATACGCCGCTGATTTATCGCACCATCCCTTCTTGGTATATCAAAGTGGAAAGCGTAAAAGAACGTCTACTGAAGAATAATGACAGCATTCATTGGGTACCCGGACATATTCAACACGGCCGCTTTGGTAAATGGTTAGAAGGCGCACGTGACTGGGCGATTTCCCGCAATCGGGTTTGGGGAACACCGCTACCCATCTGGATCAACGACACCACACAGAATCAATATTGTGTAGGATCGATTGAAGAGCTAGAAACGTTAACACAACAAACCATTACCGATTTACACCGAGACCATGTTGATCACCTCACCTTTACCCTACCCAATGAAGCAGGCACTTACCGCCGTGTTGAAGAAGTACTCGACTGCTGGTTTGAATCAGGCGCCATGCCGTATGCACAATCGCATTACCCGTTTGATAACAAAGCCAGTTTTGAAGAAGCCTTTCCCGCAGACTTCATAGCTGAAGGCTTAGACCAAACACGCGGCTGGTTTTATACCTTAACGGTCTTATCCACGTTGCTCTTTGATAAGCCTGCTTTTCAACACGTCATCGTGAACGGCATTGTCATGGCTGAAGACGGCAAGAAAATGTCAAAACGCCTGAAGAATTACACAGCACCCGATGCACTCATGGAACAACACGGTGCTGATGCGCTGCGTCTATACTTAATGAATTCAGGTCTCGTGAAAGGTGAAGAACAACGATTCACGGACAGCGGTGTTAAAGACATGGTACGCCGCACCTTACTACCTTGGCATAATGCGTTTAAGTTTCTGCATACCTACGCCTGTATTGATGAATGGTCTCCAGATCAACACCAACAAGAACCTGAGCATTTACTGGATCGTTGGATACTCTCTCGCTTACACAGTTTGAAATACTTCATCCAAGAACACATGAAGCACTATGAACTCTATCGCGTCGTACCGGAACTGCTAGCCTTTTTAGAAGACCTTACGAACACCTACATCCGCTTAAATCGCTCGCGTTTTTGGACCGATGCCTTAGATGATGATAAATGCCAAGCCTACAGCACGCTGCATCGCGTGATCTTAGAGTTCACCACCTGCATGGCGCCGTTCGCACCCTTCTTATCTGAAACGATTTATCAAGAGCTACTCAAACTGCATCAAGACACCCACATTCATCCTCAATCCGTCCATTTGTGCACATACCCAACGATCGAAAAGTCCCTACAAGATGCATCGCTTGAAGAAGCCGTACTGCGACTGCAACATATTCTCGCTTTAGGACGACAACAACGTAACGCCCTTAAAATTAAGGTTAAGATTCCTTTACGTGAACTCGTTGTGATCCATAAAGACCAGCAACTGCTGCAAGATATCGCACAACATGAAACAACGATTCAAAAAGAGTTAAACGTTAAATCGATTCGCTACGATCATGAGGAAGATCAATATATTTCATTGTATGCGAAACCTAACTCGCCGGTATTAGGAAAACGTTTAGGTAAAACATTTGGAAAATTCCGCGGCCTCATCGAAAACCTAAGCCATGAAGCCATTGAAACGTTAGAGTCTACCGGTGAAATACAACTTGAGGATGAAACTTTTCAACGTGATGACATTTTAATCTTCAGAGAAAGCCAAGCTGACTCTAAAGCCGTCACTGATCGTTTTATCACTATCGCATTCGATGAAACACTGGATCAAACATTAATTGACGAAGGTTTAGCGCGCGAAGTCATTAACCGCATCCAAAAAACCCGTAAAACGGAAGGACTCAATGTTGATGATCGCATTAACATTACCTACGCAGCCTCTCAACATCTACAGTCAGTGATTGAAAAACATAAGTCAACAATTTCCCAAGAGACCTTATGTGAACATCTGGAAATGAATCATCATACCCATGGCAACACACATCAGTTTGACATCGAGGGTGAATCACTGTCGATCGTGATTTAGCGATATTGTGTGGATGAATGAAACCGTTATTGAAAGCTCACCAACCGACGAGGTAAAAGCATACCGTCGGCAACTTGCCCTGCACCTAGAAAACCTTCTGGGCCATGTAGGCTAACAAAATCCTGATTTGGATAATCCGATAGTTCTACGGTTTGACCATAGAGTAAAGCTTTAGACTGATCTTGCGTCAAATCCAGTCGAGGCAAATGATCAAGCAATGACGTTACGGGTAAAACATGAGGCAAGAGTAAGTCACCCGCATCCTGTTGTGTTTGTAATTCTTCTAAAGTGACCATAGAAGATTGTGTATAACTACCAACCGCTGTTCGATGAAGCGCGGTCACGTGTGCCCCACAGCCTAACAGCTCACCCCAGTCATCCACAATGGTCCGCACATAAGTACCCTTACTGCAGTGCAAGGATAAAGTCACCTCATCATTTTCAAACGACAATAACTCCAACGACCATAAGGTGATAGTGCGAATCGGTCGCGGCACCGACAATCCTTGACGCGCGTAATAATATAACGGCTTACCTTGATATTTTAGAGCAGAAAACATTGAGGGAGTTTGCTCACTCTTACCGCGAAAGTGATCTAAGGATTGATCCAGCTCTTCTTGAGTGAATAATGGCACTGGCTTTTCAGAAATGACTTCGCCTTCTGAATCACTGGTCGTGGTTCGCACACCGAGCTTTAGCGTAACATCATACCGTTTATCCGTGTCTAGTAAGAATTGTGCGAACTTAGTGGCCTGACCAAAACAAATCGGCAATAAGCCTGTGGCGAGTGGGTCTAAACTCCCTGTATGGCCTGCTTTTTTTGCATTGAATAACCGCTTTGCTGTTTGCAAAGCGTGATTAGAACTAACCCCTGTCTGCTTATTCAATAACAACAAACCATCTATGACAACACGAGACGAGCGATTGGTGCTTTCCATATGAGTCCACCTCATTTTGTAATAGTAGAAACTACTCGCCTGGAGGGGCCACTTGATCGATCAAATGAGACAAACGTTCTGCTTGCAGTAACTGTACATCATGCTGAAAAAACAACTTTGGCACATAACGTAATTCAGCAGTTTTTGCCATCTGGCTGCGCATAAACCCAGAAGCCTTAACTAACGCCTGTGTAGCTTCATCCACTAACACCTCATCTGGCACTGTGAATAAAATTCGTGCGGATTTTAAGTCTGGCGACATTTTCACTAGGGTGATCACTAGCTGCTGAAGCCTTGGATCAACCACGTGTTGACGAAGAATCAATGACACCTCACGCTGAATCAAATCAGCCATGCGACGTGCGCGTTTTGAAGAACCTGACATCTATACCCCAGCGCATGAAACACCATGCGACTCATTATCTTAATTACTCTATAATTTACGTACTACCAATGTTTTCTCATAACATTCAATCTGATCACCCGACTGAATATCATTGTAGTTTTTAACACCAATACCACACTCAGTACCACTACGAACATCCTTCACATCGTCTTTAAAACGCCTTAAAGATTCGAGCTCACCTTCAAAAACCACCACATTATCACGTAAGACACGAAGAGGGAGACTGCGTCTAACGACACCTTCTTGAACAATACAACCAGCTACTGCCCCCAATTGCGATGAACGGAACACATCACGCACTTCGGCTAACCCAACAATCTTCTCTTCATAAGCTGGCGCCAACATACCACTCATGGCGTCTCGCACTTCATTAATTAAATTATAGATAATACTGTAATAACGCAGGTCGATACCTTCCTTCTCAATCAACTCACGTGCAGAGGCATCCGCACGCACATTAAAACCTAAAATAATAGCTTCTGAGGCTAACGCTAAATTAACATCAGACTCAGTAATACCTCCCACACCATTAACTACAATATTAACTTTCACTTCATCACAAGACAGTTTCAGTAGTGAATCGTTAATCGCTTCAGCAGAACCTTGAACATCCGTTTTAAGAACAACATTTAGAATACTTTGCTGACCTTTTTCAACATGATCAAACAACGACTCCAGTCGAGCCGCTTTTTGTTTCGCGAGGCGAACTTCGCGATATTTACCTTGACGAAATTGTGAAATCTCACGAGCTTTCTTTTCATTAGGCATAACTGTTAATTCATCACCTGCATCGGGTGTTCCGGACAACCCTAATATCTCAACAGGTATAGATGGCCCCACTTGCTGTGTCTGCTCACCAACATCACTCACCATCGCTCTAACTCTACCGTATTCACGTCCAACCATAACAATGTCACCTTTGTTAAGCTGGCCTTGCTGCACTAAGATAGTAGCAACTGGACCACGACCTTTATCCAGTCTAGATTCTATAACAACACCGCGAGCTGGGCCTTCGACAATAGCTTCAAGCTCTAACACTTCGGCTTGCAACAGCACACTGTCTAATAAATTATCAATCCCTTCACCGGACTTAGCTGAAACATTTTGAAAAATAACCTCACCACCCCATTCTTCAGAAATGACTTCATATTGTGTCAGCTCAGTACGAATACGCTCAGGATCACTGCCTTCTTTATCAATTTTATTGACGGCAATCATCATTGGGACATTCGCTGCCTTAGCATGTTTGATCGCTTCAACGGTTTGAGGCATCACTCCATCGTCAGCTGCCACGACTAAGATTACCAAATCCGTACAACCCGCACCACGTGCACGCATTGCTGTGAATGCTTCGTGACCCGGTGTATCTAAAAACGTAATAATCCCTTTAGGAGTTTCAACGTGATAAGCACCTATGTGCTGAGTAATACCACCTGCTTCACCTGTGGTTACTTTCGTGCGACGGATGTAATCTAATAATGAGGTTTTACCATGATCCACGTGCCCCATAATAGTGACCACAGGCGCCCGAGCCCCCATAGCAAAATCAGACTGTTCATAACTATCCATCAGAGCATCTTCTAAAGCATTTTCTTTCAGTAGTGCAGGCTTATGGCCTAATTCCTCTACCACCAAAACAGCCGTGTCCTGATCCAATACCTGATTAATGGTCACCATAGCTCCCATACCCATCATAACTTTGATAACTTCAGCTGCTTTAATTGACATCTTCTGCGCTAAGTCAGCTACAGTGATTGACTCCGGAACCATCACTTCATGAATAACAGGCACTGTTGGCTTAGCGAAGCCTTGCTCAAGACTTGCAGGGCCGCCGCCTATAGATTTTTTCTTCCGTTTATGAGCTTTCGATCGCGACAACATCAACGACTCATTATCAAACCCTTTTTTATCATGGCGCTCATGAGAGGTTTTTTTCTTACGACGACGCTTAGAGTCTGCACGTTCTGTCGATGGTGGAGAGACAGGTTGAGCTGGTGCTGATTGAGTCTTGCGTGACACTTTCGATGCTTTTGGATTAGCTTCTTTGACTGCTTCGGAGGCATCAGCAACTTCAGCACTTTGATTTTCAACCGCTGCTTCACTAATAGCATCAACCGTTGACACTTCAGTGACATCTTCAATAGCAGGCTCAACAGTGACTTCTGGTTCTTCTTCTTCAACCTCAGTTGGCCGCACGAAAGTTCGTTTTTTTCGAAACTCAACATTAACGCTTTTTTTACCTTGCCTAACAGTCCCAGAACTTTTTCGTTGTAACGTAATTTTCGAGCCAGTCGATGCTGTAGCAGCATCCGCACGACTCTTCTGCAAAAACATTAACAGCTTACGCTTTTCTTCATCCGAGATTTGTTGATCGGTATCCGTCACCTCAACACCAGCTTGCTTGAGTTTATCCAGTAGAACTTCCGGTTCTAACCTCACTAATGTTGCTAATTGTGTAATACTTACTTTTGCCATGTTCTTTTGCTCTAATCCCGTTGATCGTGAAACCTATCCACTCTGTTTTATCTATTCATCGGCACTGGATTCCTCGTCGAACCAATGCTGTCTAGCCAGCATGATAAGCTCACCGGCTGTATCATCATCCAGCTCAACAATCTCCTGTAACTCATCAATAGCTAGTTCTGCCAAATCATCCAAGGTGATAATGGATTTTTCAGCCAGCTTAATTGCCATCTCTGAACTCATACCTTCTAAAGCCAATAATTCTTCAGCAGGAGCAGCTTCACTCAAAGCAGTCTGCGTGGCAATTTCTTGAGTTAACAATACATCACTCGCTCGGTTTTGAAGTTCTTGAACCAATCCTTCATCAAATCCATCAATTTCTAAGAGCTCTTCTTGAGGCACATAAGCCACTTCTTCTAAATTTGTAAAACCTTCTTGAACTAATACCTCAGCAAACTCTTCATCAACACCTAATTGATCGACAAAAACTTGCTTCACGCCACTGCTTTCTTCAGCCTCTTTTTCAGTAGCCTGCTCAGGTGTCATCACATTTAAAGACCACCCAGTGAGATCACTAGCTAAACGGACATTTTGTCCGCCGCGCCCAATGGCTTGAGATAGCTGATCTTCTGCCACCATCACATCGATCGAATGTTTTTCCTCATCGACCATAATCGAAGCCACTTCAGCTGGAGCCATCGCATTAATCACAAACTGTGCTGGATTACCGTCCCATAAAACAATATCGACACGCTCACCACCCAGTTCATTAGAAACCGCCTGAACACGCGCACCGCGCATACCCACACAAGCCCCTATCGGATCAATGCGCCCATCATTCGTCTTCACGGCAATTTTAGCACGCGCTCCTGGATCACGAGAGGCAGCCACGATATCAATCACCTCTTCAGCAATCTCAGGCACTTCCACTTTAAACAACTCCACTAAGAGTTGAGAGTGAATACGACTCACCAACAACTGAGGTCCACGACGGTCATCAGATATCGCATACAAGTAGACACGAGCACGATCATTTAAACGAAAGATATCACGGTGCAACATTTCATCACGCGATAATAGTGCTTCAGCATTATTTCCCATATCTAAAACAATAAAATCCCGAGTCACACGCTTGACAGTTCCAATTAATAACTCACCAATACGTTCTTGATATTGGCTGGCAATTTTATCACGTTCTGCTTCTCGCACTTTCTGTGTAATGATTTGTTTCGCTTGTTGTGCTGCAATACGCCCAAACTCTGCCGGTTCAACCGCCTCTTCTACAATACTGCCAATTTCCAGATCATCACCGTATTCAGCAGCCTGTTCAACTGTTAATTGCTCATCAGGGAGTTCTAGCGCATCTTCTTCATTCAATTCAGCTACGTCCCAACAGCGAAAGGCTTCATACTCGCCCGTTTCACGATCGATGGAAACACGTATACGCACATCTTCAGTATAACGACGCGCTGTCACCGAAGCGAGTGCTGCTTCAACTGCTTCAAAAATAATAGCTTCATCAACACCTTTCTCATTCGATAAAGCGCGAGCCACTAATAAGATTTCTTTATTTCCTGTAGTCATGAATTATACCCTCAAAATTCAACTAATAAACGTGCTTTTTCTATTTCAGGCAATGCAATGCGCAAGGTCTCTTGCTCAG
>JABABC010000185.1 GCA_014238445.1 Coxiellaceae bacterium | reverse complement strand
CAGGATGATCTGCACTGGAAATGCGTTGTCGTTCGAGTAAACGCTGATCGAATTGCTTCAGTTTGAGTTTATCGATGGAACCTCAACTCGATCGTGGGTGTAACGTGACCTCGACCGATGATTGAGGTTGTTCATTATTGCTGGAGTGTGCTGTGGTTCGCGCCACAGTAAACTGAATCCCTAGAAAATGAAAACCTTTATTAACTGACCCCATGCGTGTTTTCTTTGGGGCCATAGATAATTTTAGCCTATTAAACGTGTCTTTAAGCCGACGTTTGGCTTTGGTGTATTGTCGCTTGGTTTGACATAAGATAACAATGTCATCGTTATAACGACAATAAAACAGATCCTCTCGCTTTTCAAAACACTGATCTAAGGGTTTGAGGTAGAGCGCTGCAAAAAAGCTCGATAATGCAGAGCGCACTAAAATACCAGTTTGAGGATGCTCAAACCAACCACCTCGATCGATCGGCGCATCAATGATATCACACAGGATTTTCACCAGTCGTGGATCATCAAAATGATCCGTTACCATAGCTTGTAAGAGTTTAATATCAATCGAGGCATAATAAGATTTCACATCAGTACGAATCACGTAGCGATATTTTTTTGATGATAAGGCGTCATGCAGTTGATGTGTGATCGGCTTAATCACGCTTGGGCCTTTCAAATGATGACAAGCTGGCGATATAACCTGTTTAAACGTGGGCTTGATGATTCGGTATAGCAGCTTATGAAACACGCTATCTTGAATGGAGTGACGTGGCTGGCATTCGCCAAAGGCGTTATAACCTATCTTAGGTTGAGAATGATATCGCCCTGCAGAGAAATCATCTAAAAGCGTCAGGCCTTGATCTTTCCATTGTCGATAAAACACCCAAAAAGGATGACCTGCATCACACCAGCGATAGCGCTGATAAAGTTGATGCACTAAGGTTAGCGCCATTGGATACAGTGATGTGAATTTCCAGTTCATGCGGGTTTATAGGCTGATAGTCGATAAAACGCAAGGGTGTAGTTTATGTGACGGCTGGAGAGTGACAATACACAAACAGAGACAAGGCTCATCTGATTCCGAAGATGTAACTGGTATCCATAGAGATCCCTTTGATCCTGCAGCGCGTAGATAATGAATTCCAGTAAACACCGGTAATTCTCTTTTAGGAATAGTAGTAGAATATTAACCATACTGAATCACTCATAGAGACAAGTATGGTTAATTTGTTTGAAGCTATCATCCAGAAGAATACAAAAAAGGTTAAATATTGCTTAGAGCAGGGTGCTAACCCAAATTCTGCCATTGATGCTTCAGGACTTTCTGCTATGCATTTTGCATGTCAATCTACAGCTGGTATTTTTAAACACCTTCTAGAATTTGGTGGATCAATTTTCAATAGAGATAGTGATGGAGTATCTGTCATTGATTATGCGTCAATTAATCCAGAAATCCATCGTCTCATTAGAAACAAATGCGTAATTGATGGTAGTATTCATTAACGGATTACTATCGGCACATAGAAGTGCTACGTGATGAACGTTAACACATGGACAAAATATTCTTTTAGAATTAGTATTGCCGATTAATTGGATTACAAGGAACTAAAATGGCTATTAAAAAATCACCATCTCTGAAAAGAGCTGAGACAAAACTAAAAAACTTCAGAAAGAAGTAAAGGCTGCTGAAAAACGCGTTAAGCAATTAACAGCTAAAGATGAAAAGGCAGCAAAAAAACCAGCTAAGAAAAAAACGAAGCCAGCTTCAAAGAAAAAGTCTTCAAAAAAAACCGCGAGCAAAGTCTCGGCTAAAAAAACTGCACCAAAAACAAAAAAATCCACTACTAAAAAAGTAGCTCCAAAAGCAAAAAAATCTGCTGTTAAAAAATCAGCTCCAAAGTCAAAAGAGACAGTAGTAGAAAATCTCAAAGACTAATCAAGTCAGCTATAAACCCCCTAAAACACTGGGCTTTAACTACACCCGATAACCAAAATTATCGGGTGTAGGGGCTATTCCCTTTCCGCGAATTCAAGCAAATGAAATATTAATAGTCTATAATTTAGATATAAACTAGGGAGGTATTTGTATGTGTTCAAGTGTAACCGTCACATAAACTACACCCTTGCGTTT
>JABABC010000191.1 GCA_014238445.1 Coxiellaceae bacterium | reverse complement strand
TTCACTGGCCATGAAGATCCAATCTGAATCAAGTTTGTATCACTATCGCTAGAATTGGTCGCTGTATTCGCATGAATATAATCGTACCCCAAATCAATCACAGCGTGGGAATCACGATTAAATCGCGACACAACACTCGCATTATTCATATACCCATCCATGACATCCCAAGCTGCTGATACCGTCGTTGACCAGTGACGTTTGGGATAAAACGTAGCCTCCCCAATCAACGGTGATAAATCATCATACAATCCAGAACACGAATCACCAAGACACACCTCTTGTGGTTCGAAATAATTAATGATTCCCAATTTAAATCGCATTTTTTCTGCCGCAGAATTCACGTCCAGTATCCTAGAACTGACACTGAGACTTAACTGATTGGCATTTTGAAGGCGATCGTACCCGGCATAGGCGTTCGTTGCGAATAAATCATCGAATGAAAGGGGTAATAATGTCGTGTCATACACGGGGTATTGATCCTGATCCATATGAGGAACATATAAATAAAACAAGCGCGGCTCAACGGTTTGCGTATAATCCTGCCCACCTACATGTAAGGCTTGATCAAAGTAAAGACCACTATCCACATCGATAATCGGTAGCGTTCTCGACTGAGAAAAATAAGGGCGTGTCTCACTGGGGTTATCTGTGGACAGATTGGATGAATACACCGTGCTGTCAATGATCAACGTCGGTTTGACATACCCACTGGAAAAATCCCAAGGATAACTCACTGATGGCGCTAGATGTATCCGCAACCCTGTAGGCTCTTCATAAGTATAAGGTTCGTAATCACTGCTGTATGCAAAATTAACCATCTGCGCATCCAGGCCAACCGTTGCATTATGCCAGACATGGTCTTTTTGACCAATAAAGTCTAACTCTGGTAGTTTCTCATACTGATTAACAATATCACTACTCGCATCAGAGATCAGATGCATAGTTTGATAACCTTGTAACAACAAGGTGACCATCCAATCATGCGATACATACTGCACATCCCATTGATTTAATAGTTGCCGAGCCCAGGTAGATCCATCATTGGTTTCAAAATCATTAAAATAATAGGGATCTGATGCATAATTCACATTAATCGTAGAGCGCCAACGATCATCTATTTCCGTGGATTGATACCAAGTAACATAACCGCGTGTACTGCTCATATCATCAAAAGCATCAATGTACTCTGTTTGACTCGGGTATGACGCTATAGAGTCTGCCTTAAATTGATTAAAGGCATTATCATAGGGCAAAATGCTCGTATACAGTGTGCCATTAGAGGATGGTGTTAAATAACGCAGGTTATTTTTTAACATCAAACCATGATCACTCATCCATTCTGGTGTCATTAAAGCGTCGTAATTGGGTGCTAAATTAAAATAATACGGCGCACTAATCTCTGTGCCATTTAAATCCGAATAACCCACATGCGGTGTTAAAAAACCAGACTTGCGCTGGTCTGATAAATTAAAAGAAACATAAGGCCAATAAAACACGGGGACATGCTTGATGTGTAATAAAGCATGGTATGCAGCACCATGACCTTTCTCTTGATCCAGTGTGACTTTACGAGCTGAAATGGTCCAAAAATGATCATTCGGGGGGCACATACTGATAACAGCATGTGATAACGTCGAGGTATTATTATTCTCTTGCTTAAAATCCTGAGCAGTCCCCCATAAGTTTTTTGCCTCCGCTGCCGGCTGTACTTGGTGAAAAACGCTATGCTCTATTTGCAAAGTATTTATAGTGTAATCCATGACGGCACGCGTTCCTGTCACAATGGCATCATGCTCCATGATTTTGACATGCCCTGTCAATATAATACGTTCTATTTTACCCGTTTGAACATGACGATAAATCTGTGCTTTATCCGCTTGAACAATACGTCCCGGCTGCGTCACAACGACGTGATCTTGAATATCCACACGACCATCATGCCGATACTGCGTGCCCCCTCTAGCAGTGATCGAGGTTGGGGAAGCATCGATCGGCTTTAACGTTACGGATTTTTGCAAGGCTTCTGGCTGCTGATAGTAACCCTCACATAAATTCCTGGCTTTATCACTGGTTATCCAACCTAACTGCTCTGCGATCCCAGCTTGAGAAATATGAAAGGGGGTTGAGGCTGGCGCTTGCCCAGACGTGCTATCACTACCTGCAGACCAGGCGACACCGCCTACAAGCACTAATAAACAAAGAGAACGACTGACCGCCGTCAAGAAAGCAAAGGTCTTCATGAAACACCTGGTCGTTTATAAAACGCATGTAATTTACATCCACTGACCGGCATGTTACCGTCTCTGAGCGATTTTGGCTACGGCCTATCGCACAAGAGACGAGGCTAACTATTGTGCAATCATCACCTGTACCTAATCCACACCACGAGGATAGTCGTGAAGACCGATTACCTCAGTTAAAGCAATGGCTATCGCACTGCCTACACCCCTCATC
>JABABC010000179.1 GCA_014238445.1 Coxiellaceae bacterium | reverse complement strand
GTTTCTCTAACTCAGCTAACGCTTCCTTTCCATCTTGAATCTGCCCACTGCGATAAGCACTGTATAAGTAAGCTCGATATAACTGCGTTAAAGGCGGATGACTCTTCGTGTTTTTCAGTAGTTGTGCCGCTGTCTTGAAATTCTTATCTGCCGTTAAATAACGCTTGGTTTGCAATGACGCAACACCCGTGTAGTAGTAAGGCCATGGATCATTAGGGCAATAACGCGATGCAATATGGTATCCTGATACAGCCTTACCTAGCAAAGAAACGTTATTTTGTCTGCCCTGCATTTGATACGCAAGCGCATTTAATGTATTCAAAGAACAACTGGCCGGGTCATTTCTCAAGCCTACCGCAAACACTTGACGCGCTTGGGGATACTTCTTTTCTTCCATAAGCGAAATACCCTTTAATGCTAAATGCTTAATGGCATTGGGGTCAGAAGTATCTAAGGTTGCCTCCTGAACAGGCGGCGCACATGCATTGAGAAAAAAACTCATTACGAGCACTAAAACACAAACAGCATACTGGCGAAAACATTTCCACATAGCGCATCCCTTGCATGTCACCATGCGTCCCTTCAAAAAACCGACATCCCTATAAAAAGTATCAAACTATCAACATTTTCTCAAGAGGAAAGCCCATTCTCCAACCAAAAACAGCCTTGATCTTTTTCCATAGAGTCTAGATAGCTTTGGTGTTGCTGTTTCTCAGACTCTGCCAGTTGAAACGTATGAATACGAGACTGAGAAGAAGCTAAAGTGGCCAAAATTTCACCGTCCTCCTTGCGATCTTCTACTGGCTCCGCAAACAACGCTGCCTGACCACCGGTCATACGGAAATAGACTTGAGCTAATAATTGCGCATCCAATAATGCACCGTGTAATTCGCGGTGCGTGTTATCGATAGCATAACGACGACATAACGCATCTAAATTATTTTTTTGCCCGGGGTGTATCTTCCGCGCCATCACCAAGGTATCCACAATCGACACTTGCTTCGCTATACCCGGGTGATCAGCGGAAAGTCGCCGCAATTCAGCGTCTAGAAAGCCCACATCAAAAGGGGCATTATGAATAATGATTTCGGCGCCCTGAATATAATCAAGAAATGCCTGACCAATGGCATCAAATCGCGGCTTATCTTGAAGAAACTCACTGGTAATACCATGAACCCTCATAGCACCTGCGTCGATCTCTCGACCAGGGTTAATATAATGATGAAAATGCCGCTGCGTGATCTTACGATCAATCGCTTCCAAACACCCTATCTCGATAATACGATGCCCTTGCTGGTGCGAAATACCCGTGGTTTCTGTATCTAAGAAAATTTGTCGAGTCATGTTATCTTCCTTATCTCACTTGTTCGATGGCCTGCGTGGCTAATTGGTCGGCCAACTCGTTTTCTCGATGCCCACTGTGCCCTTTAACCCAGTGCCACCGAATCTCATGACGTGCCGCTTCTTCATCAAGCACCTGCCATAAATCCACATTCTTAACCGGCTTTTTACTCGCCGTCCTCCACTGACGCTGCTTCCATTGCGTGATCCATTGTGTAATGCCATTACGCACGTATTGTGAATCGGTGGTCACATCCACCGAACACCGCCCCTTCAATGCACGCAAACCCTCAATAACGGCCTGCAACTCCATACGGTTATTCGTCGTCATTTCCTCTGCACCGGATAAGTATTTCTCATGCTCACCACACCGTAACACAACCCCCCAGCCACCTGGACCCGGGTTGCCCTGACACGCACCATCTGTGAACATTTCAATCAACTTCACGAATACACTCCCTTAGACTAATATGATCTCTTTTAAATCAACCAGGAGTCTATCGAAAAACCCGCAACTTGCATACAGCTCTTTTAATACTATAAGCCATTAATGCCCACTGCATAGCTTGCGCTCCTCTATCAACCACAGACATTCCTCACCACTATCGTATCCACACCATTGCGCGCTCCAGGTATAGACCTAGGCTCCTTGAAAAACACATGTTTCAATGTAAACACCCCAGATGATTCAACCTAGCCCGACGAACTCGCTAAAACGCATCCCCTTTATGTGCCAAATCCACGATTGATCCATCCAACCATAAACACACAATCAGTCACGCATAACTTCATCACCAGATTCAATACGCCATGAACTGTTAACTACCCCCACTTGAGCAAAAAAACAGGCTTTCATCACATAATCAGTACAAAATAAAAGCAGCGCTTTTCTTTCATAAAAATAAAAAATTAATTAAAAAACAAATAGATAAGTTAAAATATCGACTCATATGCCGGTCACTTTTCAATCAATAACAATCACAGATTGAGTATGTTATATTGTCGCCCGAACTCATCGTTAAGGTAACAACATACCCCAAACGATGACGTTTTAACCTCATTCAATAAGGAGTTTATTATGAATATTAAAACGGTAACCCTCAGTACTATCATTAGCTTGGCTTGTGCCACCCCAACTTGCTTTGCAACCGACTTTATACTCAATACTGTCAATCAAAAAGCCAGTACCTCCACCTTAATGATTGATACCTTCACAGGCGGCTGTAGTGATAAAGCACCTATGAATATCTTTGAAAGCTGCGACAGTAATCCTAATATGCCTACTGGCGAAACTGGTGCCAATGGCACTTCAACGTGCACGACACCTATCGAAGGCTTAAAAACAGCCTGTGCTGGCAGCTCATGCCATATCACCGTATACGAAGGTGAGCATTGCAGCGGCAGTGTCTCTGGAACAGCTACTCTTCATATTGATGGCAACAACATTACTATGTCAGGCATTTCAGGTGATATTACCTACACTGGCAATGGCAGTGAAGGCACAATGACAGTAACACCCTAATAATATACGGCGTGCCACTGAATATTCTGTTGTGCGCCGAATTCATCTCCCTAAAGACCCATCACATATCCCAAAAAATAGCCTCATAACCGTGAGCGTCGTGATTTAAATTGTGCAAGATCAATAACCTTAGTTCTTTTACAATTTAAACGATGACACTCACTATTATTCCAACGTTCTATTAAAAAATACAAACGTCACAGCATCCTAACTGGACCATCTCCTATTCCACCCCCTGTTATCTGTAACAGTTATTTTGTGTATTTTTGCATTGGATCCAGTCGTACGTATCTTCTTTGTCATATACAATAATCCCTGCATCTATTACCTCTTGGTAGGTTTGCGATCCTCCACCCCCATTTGGTCCACATTGGTGTGTTTGGTCGTTTTTGATCGAGAATATTGGTTTGTTATCAGCAGCAGGTTCTGAACAATCCAGAGTAATGTAAATGTGTCGTTTATCATCGTTCTTATTATCCATAAAGAAACCGAACACCTGATATTGATCCGTTTTACTATTTGGTCTTGCTACCTTCATTTCGTATGGAGAGTAATTAATAAGATCTACAAGGTGTTCATCCCCGCTATTCTTGGTACACATAACCTCTACACTCTTGGGTATATATTGCATCCCATCTTTATTCTCACATGCTACTACGAAGTTTTGTTTATGACGGCCGTTTATATGTATGGCTGATCCATTGTACACAGGGCATACTTTCATTTCTGCCGTTTTACAATCTTCCTGGGTTACAGACTGCTCATTATCATTTTCATGAACCATTGAAAATAGCAATGTCATCAATGCGCTAAGCGCTAAGCGCTAATAAAATATTTCTTTATTAACGAGATAAAAAAGGCAACCCTGATTATTTTTATTAAAAAATACATCTATAAACAATTAGTTACATAAAAGCCTTTTTATAACTTTTTTTCAACGCACCTTTCGCACTCTCGTTGGCTAGTTTTAAATCCTGGTGATAGCAGCCATTTGATTCACTATCCATTAGGGCTCTATTCTCATCGTGAAATACGAAATTATTATAACATTATATTGTTTGTAAAGATTACGTTTTAATTAGTCTTTTGGTTTTCTCGAATTATATTCAGCAACATACTTTCCCCATTGTAATAATTTCTTGTTGCAATCGTTTAAGTCCAATTTTACTTCTATAAAATACAGCGCTTCAGTTTTCTCAGCCTCTTCAATTGCATTGGAGAGTCCTGCTTCTGTGGTTACACATACCGATTTTGCATCCATATTCCCGCCTCTGAACACGTCAACTAATTTTGCATATGACCAATTGTTGATAACATTGTAGGGGCCATCATGAATCTGCACTTCAATCCCATACGATGCATTGTTTACTAGAAAGATAATTGGGGTCAGTCTGTATCGGATTATTGTTGATAATTCTTGTGCTGTCATTTGAAAAGATCCATCGCCAATTAATGCAATGACTCTTTTTTTATTATTTAAAGCCACTTGTGCACCTAGCGTTGCGCCAACAGACCACCCTATTGATCCATACTGCATCTGAATTTCAAACTGACAGTTTTCAGGTAATTTCAAATCCAGACCGTTGAACCACGCATCCCCCGTTTCAACTAACACAAGATTTTTCTCTGTTAGCATAGATTGTATGCTTTTTACTAGGTACTCACGGGAAACGCTTTCATTGCTAGGATTGTTTTGATCAACGGTAGTGTTTTTCTTATTAATTTCATTGAATTGTTCTAAAGCAGTTCTGTTAGGCTTTAGTTTCTTATCCAATGCTGTTAAGACGTCTTCTACGTGTGCTCTCGTGTATGTGGTATCACCGATGGTCGTATTTGTCCGTTTTATTTGGATGAGATTTTTTTGAGATATATTATTTCGATACCCTGCTGTTGTGTAGTCATTGATATTAGCCCCAACAAAAATATAGCAATCACTCGATTCAACTATCTCACAGACATTTTCACAACTTACTGGCCCCCAGTAATGGCCTATATAGTTCGGGTGTTTCTCTGAAATAAATCCTTTTGCATCAGGCATGGTTGTAAATGCAATCCCTGTATCCAGTGATAGCTTCGCTATGGTATCGCTGATTTTTCTCTCTCTACATCCAGAGCCGATTACGAAAATCGGTTTATTTGCTTGATTAATTCTATTTGCGATCGCTTCACTAGCTTCTTGCTGGGATATGTTGTCATTCAAGTCAACTTTTTGAAAGTTCCTTGGTGATGCTTCAGCTATTTGGCTATTGGAAATGTTACATGATATGTCAATATAAACAGGTTTTGATTGAGTAACAGCCTGGTATAGTGCATTGTCGATTTGCAGCGGCGCGTTATCTGGTGAAATGATACATTCTGTATGACAGCACACTTCTTGAAACATTCTGCGTATATAAGCATGATCATTAGTCCCCGTTGTGTGATGCACAACCTCGCGGCGTTGAATGGAGTTGGAATTAGGCGCACCTGATATGATAATCACGGGTAGATTTTCTGCATAAGCGCCAGCAATTCCATTAATAGCGCTGAGGCCACCTACTCCAAAAGTAACAAAGCACGCAGAAATACCATTCACTCGAGCATAGCCATCAGCAGC
>JABABC010000125.1 GCA_014238445.1 Coxiellaceae bacterium | reverse complement strand
GGTTCAAGTAAGGCGTTTTGGTGTGATTAATCAATATTATTGCTATAAACTATGTTTAGGAGGTTGTGGTTAATGATAGATGTGTATGATGTGATTGTTGTTGGCGCTGGGTTTTCTGGTTTGGTGTGCTGTAAGCATGCGCTAGAAAATCGTTTATCGGTGCTTGTTTTAGAGAAACAAGACGATCTGGGTGGTATTTGGAATTATAGCCCAGATCTCGATCATCCGAGCGTCTATAAAAGCACTATCACGACATCGTCTCGCATTGTATCTGAAATTTCAGACTTCCCAATGCCAGATGACTACCCGGATTTCCCTCATCACAGTCAGATGTTGGATTATTTCAAAAGTTATGTTGAGCACTTTAATCTGTTGCAGCATATTCTTTTTAATTCTAATATCACAGCAATACAAAAATCTAATGCGTACTGGCATGTCTCTACGGATAAAGGAAAGCAGTATCGTTCAAAGCATCTCGTTATGTGTACGGGTGTTCATCAAACCCCCAATGATATTCGTGATAAATTACCATTCAGTGAATATAGTGGGGATATCATGCATAGCTCAGATTATCGTTATGCTGATACGGGTTATCATGATAAGCGTATTTTAGTGTATGGTGGTGGAGAGAGTGCGTCTGACATTTGTCATGAACTAGCATTGCTGTCAAAACAGGTGTATTGGTGTATCCCTAATGGTCAGTGGTTTTTGCCAAGAAAGGAAACAATTCCTGTTGACTATACAGTTAATAGATTTAATGAGACGTTTTTTCCTTTATCAGCAAAAAATAAAGCCTTCGCTAGAGAGGTACATCAATCAGCACTCAATGGGTTTAAGATCGCAGAATTTCAAAGCCAAGCGCCGCATTCACGTGCTTTCTTTACTAAGAACGTCGAAGTTAGGCAAGATATTAATCTGGGGAGAGTCACGCCTGTATCAAGGATTAAATCCATCGATGACAAGTGCGTGGTCATGGAAAGAATACATAAAAAAACCAAGGATCCTTATCATGTTGATGTTCGCATTGATCTGATTGTTCTTGCCACAGGATTTAAAAAAACACTTCCTATGCTCCCTGAACAATATCAATGTGGCACCTATGATCTTCATCATTTTATCTTTTGCCAGCATGACCCTACGTTGGCATTTGTTGGCTTCATTCGTCCCACCGTTGGCTCTATTTTTGGTATTGCTGAAATGCAGGCAAGATTAGTGATGCATCGAATCATTCACCCGATAGAACTTAGTGATCAGCAAATACAAGCTACCATTGATGCCGACAAGAAGCATTATAAGGACATGTTTCAATATACCTCCCAGAGGCTAGACGGTCTGGTGGAACATATGTATTACACCGACGAACTGGCTAAACAATGCGGGTGTTATCCTAATTGGAAGCAATTAATGCGTCAATCCCCTAAAAAAGCTTGGCGTTTGTTCTTAGGGCCGCTGCATGGTTGTCAGTACTTGGTTAACCAAAGCCATTACCATGATTACATTTTTAACACCATTTGCAAAAAATATAAGCATCAATTTCATCCATCAATTGACCCCTTTATTCGTAACACATCGTATGCCATCTTTTGTGCCATCATCAGGTCTTTAAGAAAAAAAAGTATCACTTTTTTTATATTTTATCTGCCGCGATTGTTAGGTCGCTACAAAGATAGGTAACTGGCAAGATCAGGGTAATATATTTGCTTTTATGTAAAGGGATGGATTGTGCGTGAGCAATGGAATGAACCCATCTGCCTTGAAAGAGGCTCGAGAGCCGATAGTAAATATTTAGGTTCTGTCGCAAGTGTGCCGTAGCCACATGAACATGCAATGAAGGTAGAATTGCAGAGTTCATGTAAGAAGCTACAGAAGAGATGGCGGTAGGTCCGCCGATGTCGGCTATCAAGAGTAGGCATCAAACCACCTTACCTCCTATGATATTTCAACTTCAGCCATTAAAGCGAGAAATGTTGCTGTAGGTGATTTGGATGGCGATGGTGATCTGGATGTTATTTCTGCATCTTCTGATGATGATACCATTGCTTGGTATAAAAATGATGGAGTAAATATCGAT
>JABABC010000077.1 GCA_014238445.1 Coxiellaceae bacterium | reverse complement strand
CCAGTGTGGCTGATCGTCCTCTCAGACCAGCTACAGATCGTTGCCTTGGTAGGCCTTTACCCCACCAACAAGCTAATCTGACGCAGGCTCATCTAATAGCACAAGGTCCGAAGATCCCCTGCTTTCCTCCGAAGAGGGTATGCGGTATTAGCTCGAGTTTCCTCGAGTTGTCCCCCACTACTAGGTAGATTCCTACGCGTTACTCACCCGTCCGCCACTCGCCACCAAGGAGCAAGCTCCTCGTGCTGCCGTTCGACTTGCATGTGTTAAGCATGCCGCTAGCGTTCAATCTGAGCCAGGATCAAACTCTTCAGTTTAATCTATTTCGCAACCTAAGTTGCTAATCAATGGCTCGACGCACAAACTTGCAACAAATACAGGTCTGCGTTCGATAGTTTACTTGTAATCAAACTATCCGTACCAGTACCTACACTTACTGCCTTCATTTAACTGCTAATTTTTAAAGATCAATCCCGCTAAGCGAGAAAACGTATTCTACGCATCTCTCTTCTGTTGTCAACATCGAATTTCATTTTTTTAAAATTAAACTCTGATGATCATTTTTGCAACAAAAGCCTTCAGGCGATTAGTGAAGACTAAAGTAATCAACACTAGCCAGCAAGCTATTTTCATTCGAATTCTTATCTTAATAAATCCTTCATCTTTGGTCTCAATAAACGACCTAACGTGTAACTAATTAATAGTAATTTTTGCAAATCGACGCTTTCCAACCTGATAGACCGATGAAGAACCTATTAGAATACCCTGCCTGGCATCCTCAACCTTAATGCCATCAATTTTAACAGCACCCTGCCTCACCATTCTTATTCCTTCAGAGGTGCTACTCACCAATCCTGCAGACTTCAACACCTGCGCGACACTCATTCCATCTACACCAGCATCAAAATAATACTCAACTATATCCTCTGGTATTTCTTGCCGCTTAAAACGTGCAATAAAATCAACTTCTGCAGCATCGGCATCTTCAGCTGAATGGAAACGCTCAATAATCTCCTTAGCCAAAGCAACTTTAATATCTCGGGGATTCTCTCCATGCTCCACTGATACTTTCAACACTGTAATTTCATCATTAGACTTAAAACTTAACAACTCATAATAGCGCCACATCAATTGATCAGAAATAGACATAATCTTTCCAAACATCTCTCGAGGCTCTTCTGTTACACCAATGTAATTACCTAACGACTTTGACATTTTCTGAACGCCATCGAGCCCCTCAAGTAACGGCATCGTTATAACGACCTGCGCCTCTTGCCCTCGCCCTTTTTGCAACTCACGCCCCATCAATAGGTTAAACTTTTGATCTGTTCCACCTAACTCAATATCCGCCTCCAGGTGCACTGAATCATAACCCTGCAAGAGTGGATACAAAAATTCATGGATAGCAATTGGCTGTCCGGAACGGTAGCGCTTCTCAAAATCATCCCTTTCCAACATCCTTGCAACCGTCTGAGAGGAAGCTAGCTGAATCAAATCAGCAGCTGATAACTGCAACATCCACTCTGAATTATAAACCACACGGGTCTTATCTGGATCTAATATCCGAAACACCTGATCCTGATACGTCTGTGCATTAACTCGCACCTCTGCTTCCGTTAACGGCTTGCGAGTCACGCTCTTACCAGTAGGATCGCCAATGCTCGCTGTGAAGTCCCCCACCAAAAATACAACCTCATGCCCCGCATCCTGGAACTGCTTCAACTTATTAATGATCACTGTATGCCCCAAATGCACATCAGGCGCCGTTGGATCAAACCCCAACTTCACCCGCAAGGGTCGCTTTTTTTCCAACTTATCAGCCAAACCACCTGCCGGTAACACTTCAACCACACCACGCTCTAACTCATCAAGATTACTGCTCATCACCCCTCCTGAATAAAATCACTCCAAACCGCGCTAAAAGCTTTTGGCGGTTGACGGAAAATTCAACCATGGTAATGTTATCGCTCACATGAATCAATTAAAACCAAATCATGAATAGCCACAACAACAAACAACGCGTAACGCGCTACATCACCCTACTAGCTTTCCTGTGTCTCGCAGTGACAGTCCTGATCCTCACCCTTCACCTTATCAGCAACCCCAGTAAATTCTCACGCAAGGTCAAAACACATGCCCACGCCACCTTACAACCCAACCCATGGCTCACTCATACCATTCAACCAGGCGATACACTCAGCGATATCCTTACTCAATGGCAACTCAGCCTTGGGCAAACACTCACTCTACTCAAGCAACCCCTCGCAAAACAATACCTTATCAACCTAAAACCAGGACGAAAACTTGCGGTTAAAATCAAACAACAAACGCTCTTTCAACTAAAATATGCCATCAATGCAACTGACACTCTCGTGATCAAAAATCATAACGAACAGTATCACTGCAGCATCATCAAAAACCCCATGACCAACCACCTACTCATCAGCTCTGCAACCATTACCTCTAGCCTTTCAGCTGCTGCATCTAACGCACACCTTTCACCAGGGCTATACAAACAACTCACCGATATCTTTGCAGGAACTGTCAACTTCAATACAGCCATTCAATCTGGAGACCACTTCCGTATACTATATAAAGAATATTACTTGCAAAATAAAAAACACCATTCAGGTGACATACTGCTAGCTGAACTCACCAACAAAAACCACACCTACACAGCGATTCGCTTTTCGTATGGCAATCAAACAGGCTATTACACACTGACCGGTGATGCCATCCAACCGAAATATCTGAAGTATCCCATCCACTTTAAACGAATTAGCTCGCCCTTCTCACTTAACCGCATGGACCCCGTACGCCACAAAGTAGCTCCTCACCTTGGCACTGACCTAGCAGCTCCCACAGGAACACCCATCCACTCGATTGGCGATGGCACTGTTATTTTTGAGGGCTGGTCTCGAGGTTTTGGAAAAACCATTATCATTCGCTATAACCAACACATGAAAGCCCTCTATGCTCATATGAGTCGTTTCACAACATCACTCCCCCACCATGTCCACAAAGGCGACATCATTGGCTACGTTGGACAAACGGGGTGGGCCACGGGCCCTCATCTTCACCTTGGCATCTATATTGATGAAAAAGCCGTTGACCCAATGAAGCTCTCCGCACCTACTGGTAACCCCATCCCTAGCAGCCAAATGGCTGCCTTTGCTACAGAAAAAAATCGCCTTCTTGCAGCACTCAACCCATCCACAAAAGGTCATACGACATGAAAACACTACAAATAGCATTTTTTATTTTT
>JABABC010000121.1 GCA_014238445.1 Coxiellaceae bacterium | reverse complement strand
GTAAACAACCATCTTCACCGGTCTCACCGTGCACCAAAGGAAACACGACATCAACCACCGAGGCAACGGCAGTCGTGAGGGTTTGCCACGGTGAAGAAGTACCTGGCGTCAATACCAAAGGCACTTTATCTTGCACACCCGCATCCAGAAAAACGGCTGGTGATTGAGCTTGCCACCACCGACCTGATAGATCGATCCACACCACTTCAACGTCACACCCCATATCCAATAGCGTGCGAACTACCGATTGTGCAGACATGATAGATATCGCATGCTCAGAGGATTGACCGCCGCAAATCACACTCACGTTTAAGGCTTCGATGGGTTTCATGACAAGACTCACAACAGATAATGGAGGTGGGACCCATGGTAACGAATCCCCAGTAAACTGTCATCCGCCCCGTCGTTTTTATTCCCGAACCAATAACGCCTTGGCATAATAAGTGGAAACAGGTGCGAACGTGCGTCGATGAATCGCACAGGGCCCCAGCTGTTCAATAGCTGAACGATGCACTTGCGTACCATACCCTTTATGCTGCGCAAACCCGTAACCCGGATACTGTTCATCATAGTCACGCATCAAACGATCCCGAGTGACTTTTGCTAAGACAGAAGCCGCACTGATAGCTGCCACCTTATCATCCCCTTTGATGATCGTTTCCACGGAGTAACCCGGCAACTGCGGTGACTGATTACCATCGATACACACGTGATCCGGCTTAACTGAAAGCTGTAAAACCGCCTGCTGCATAGCCGATAAAGTGGCTTGCAAAATATTGATACGATCAATAATGCTATGATCCACAACAGCAATCGCATAGGAAACTGCAACCTGTTGAATACACTCAAACAACTGCTCACGCTTTTTTTCTGTGAGTTTTTTTGAGTCCCTCAAACCTTCTATAGAATCATTAGCCCCTAAAATCACGGCTGCGGCTACCACAGGGCCGGCTAAGGGTCCTCGACCTGCCTCATCCACACCAGCTATCACTGAAGGTATTGCCGTCATCCAAACTCTCCCTGCCTGTTTATGCTGAAAATGAATAAGAGCGGTATATTATAGAGATCCTACAATAATCACAATAACACCCAAGTGACCATGATATTGAATTATGTGCTAAAAAATGACACTATGTCGTCCTTTTATTAATCCAATTTTGGGTAAAAAATGAGCAAAATTCGAGCCGCTGTTATCGGTGTTGGCTACTTAGGTCAATATCACGCACAAAAATACGCCGACAGCAATCAAGCTGATCTCGTTGCCGTGTTTGACACCAACCCTAGTCGAGCTGAAGAAATTGCTGATCGCTATGACACCACCAGTGCTACGCATTACGAAGCACTGATCGGGCAAGTCGATGCTGTCAGCATTGCCACCCCCACGCCCTATCATCATGAAGTGGCACTGCATTTCCTGAAAGCGGGTGTTCACGTGCTCATTGAAAAACCCATTACCACGACCGTGGAACAAGCTGATGAACTCATCCAAGTGGCAAAAGAAAACAACGCCCTACTGCAAGTCGGCCACCTCGAACGCTTCAACAATGCGGTCAAAGCCGTTACCCCTTATTTAGTACAACCCCGCTTTATCGAATCTCTACGCACCGCCCCCTTCCAGCTTCGTGGCACCGATGTGAATGTTGTACTTGACCTCATGATTCATGACATTGATATCATTCAATCCATGATCCAATCCGATATCATCGACATCCGTGCTAATGGCTCACCCATCTTCTCTCCACACATTGACTTAGCGAATGCTCGCATTGAATTTGCCAATGGTTGTGTAGCCAACGTTACCGCTAGCCGAGCCAGTCTTAAAAAAGAACGACGACTGCGCATCTTTCAAAGTGAAAGTTTTTTAAACATCGACTTAGACCACAAAATTCTTAAATATTACAGTCGGGGCGCTGCCGAAATCCACCCTGGCGTACCCGAAGTCGTACAAGGAAAAATTCGTTTTGATAAAGGCGATGCCTTAAAAGATCAAATCGAACATTTCTTACACTCAATTACCCATAGTCAGCCTGCCATTGTGCCCGGAGAAGATGGCCGTAAAGCCTTAGAAACCGCAATTAAAATCACACAAGCCGTCACCCAAAATAACACTATTTTTAAAGAACACCTCACTGATGCCTAATCCATCGAATACACCTCACATCCTATTGATCGCCGGAGAAACCTCTGGCGATAAACTGGGCGCACACTTGGTCACCGCGATGACCGCGCTAGACCCTACACTCACCTACACGGGATTTGGCGGAAACCTCATGCAACAAGCTGGCGTTGAGATCCTCATCCACAGTCAGGAACTGGCCATCATTGGCTTCATTGAAGTGATTAAAAAGCAAGCCATTATTCGCCGCGCATTCAAAACCATCAAACATCAACTCAAGTACAATAAACCTGATCTGGTGATTTTAATTGACTACCCTGGATTTAATTTGCGCATTGCCAAATTGGCCAAAAAAGCTGGTGTTAAGGTCTTTTACTATGCCAGTCCACAAATTTGGGCGTGGAAATATGGGCGCATTAACACCATTCGAGACACAGTGGATCACATGGCGGTCTTATTTCCCTTTGAAGAAAAGCTCTACCACCAAGAACAGGTTCCAGCCACTTTCGTTGGGCACCCCTTAACAGCAATTACACGGCCCTCTATGACAAAAGAGCAAGCCTATGCACATTTCAACTGTGACCCCCATCGTCCTGTGATTGGTTTATTTCCTGGCAGCCGTCCTCAGGAAATCACCACCCTACTCCCTATCATTGCCCAAGCGATCCCTCTCATTGAACAACAATTACCTCAAGCACAATGGCTCTTACCGGTAGCACCACACATTAATGAAGCACAGCTTCGTCAGTTACTGCCTGATCATGTTCAATTAATACACAGTCATCTCTATGATGCCATGCACATCTGCGATGCTGCCATGGCCGTTTCAGGCACCATCACCTTAGAACTTGCCTTAATGCAAACACCGCTCACACTGCTGTACAAAACCCACTGGCTCACCTACTACATTGGTAAGCGAGTTGTCCGTACCCCATGGATTGGTCTGTGCAACATCATTGCACAAAATACTGTCGCAACAGAATGGATCCAACAAGAAGCCACTGCACATAACCTAGCCAAGGAAATCATTGAGCTCGTAACGAACACACACTATCGCCAACACCGTTTACACCAACTGCAATCCATTCGAGACAACCTCGGCACAGGCGTAGATCATACACTCACCGCACAACTGGCTTTACAACTACTTGATCCTAAAAGCTCCACAACTTGATCAAAAAATTCCAGCCCCATGTACGCTTGCACTCCCCTGTCATTTCTGAAAGAATCCGTATGCATCTTTTCTTCATCGCATAAAAACAACAGGGACCAACATGGAAAATTTACGGATCGGCGTCGTCGGTAACATTGGCGTAGGGAAATCCACTTTAATCGAAGCCATGCAGTTCCCCCCGCTTTCCACTAAACTACTCAGTCACTTTCCTTCCACTGATGGT
>JABABC010000176.1 GCA_014238445.1 Coxiellaceae bacterium | reverse complement strand
ATCTTCGTGGTGGAAAGGTCGTCATAATAATATTCCAAGTCAGTCTGGCATGTTTAAGTCAATTGGTTTTCTTAATAAGAATTCAACCACCTTGAAACTAAAGACAATAATTTTTAAGCCAATTGCTCAGTAATGCTCAGCATGTCTATTGCTGCAATCGCTGCATCTCGTCCCATGTTCAATGTTTTTCCATTTGCACGATCGATGGCCTGTTGTAAATTGTATACGGTTAACACACCAAAGATAACGGGTATGTCTTGTGTCATAGAAATATGATGACAGGCCTGTGTGCATAACTTGCTAACGTATTCAAAGTGTGCGGTTTCGCCCTTAATAACTGCCCCTAAGCATATGATGGCACCATATTCCTTTTGTATTGCCAATCTGTTTGCAACAAAGCCAATTTCCACAGCGCCTGGAACATGCACAACAGTTACATCTTGATCAAAAAAACCATTTTGTCGCAGAGTATCTAGCGTGTTATTTAATAGTAAATCCGTGATTTCTGAATTAAATGTTGCCTTAACAATAGCTATCTTGTGTTTATGTTGTAACTTGTTAGCTGTAATATTCAACGTCTACCCCCTCAACCCTAGAAGATGATCTAACTTTTTTTGTTTGGTTAATAAGTAATGCTTATTATTTGGGTTAGGTGTCACCGGTAATGCTATACGTTCAACATCAATGCCAAATGTTTGTAAAGCTTTAACCTTTCGAGGGTTGTTGGTTAACAGGTGGATCGATGTCACTTTCATTTCGTGTAAAATGGCCGCTACCATGCTGTACTCTCGCAAATCATCAGCAAAACCTAGTTGGTGGTTCGCCTCAACTGAATCATAACCTTGTTGTTGTAAATGATAACTTTTGATTTTATTAGCAAGGCCTATGCCTCGTCCCTCTTGATCAAGATAAAACAAAATGCCAGTCTCCTTGGTAATTATTTGCAGGCTAAATTGCAGCTGCTCACCGCAATCACAACGCTTAGACTGTAAAACATCGCCTGTTAAGCACTTTGAATGGATGCGAACAAGTGGTTTGCTTGTTATTTTAGGGCTTGATAAAACCACATGTTCTTTGTCATCCGAATGATCCTGATAAACGGCACAATTAAATATTTGATTATCAATAATCGGTAATTGGCATTGCGCAAGCTTGGTAACCCTCGCCTCTTTTTGCAATCGATAGGTGCTAATATCAGAGATGCTGGTTATCTTAAAATCATATTGATCGGCAAATTTTCTAACCTGTGCGCCACGCATCATAGTGCCATCTTTATTCATCAGTTCACAGATCAATGCTGCCCCTTTTAACTTCGCCAATTTCATTAAATCAACACTGCCTTCTGTATGCCCACGGCGATTAAAAACACCATTTTTTGAGGCGCGTAAAGGAAATATATGCCCCGGCATAACAATATCATCAGGCGTCGTATTATCCGCGATAATCGTTTTGATGGTATGCAGACGATCAGCCACACTAACACCCGTGGTTATTCCATGAGACGCTTCTACCGATATGGTAAACGGTGTGTGATATTGACTTTGATTTTTTTCAACCATCTGCGGGATTTGCAATCTATCTAGTATTTCACCTGTTAAGGCTAAGCAAATAAAGCCGCCAGCCTCATGCAGCATAAAGTTTAGTTTTTCTGCCGTCAGATATTGTGCTGCAATAATCAGATCCGCCTCGTTTTCACGGTCCTCGTCGTCTTGTAGTATGACAAACTCACTGGCTTGTATCGCTGTAATAGCAGTTTCAATATTATGCATTCATACTCTCCAAATAATGACATGTGTATCTGGCCATCATGTCTACTTCAAAATTAACTTTTCCTGCTGGCTTATAGAGCCCAGCAACCGTCATTTCTCGTGTGTGAGGAATATAAGCGACCATAAAACCCGTAGCCGTGATCGCTTGTACGGTTAAGCTAACGCCATCGATAGCCACAAACCCCTTTAATACAACCAGCTTTTTGAATACTTTAGGCAAGAAAAAATACACTTGCCATTCGTTGCCATTGTAATCTATTTTTTCAATATCCAATGTGCCATCAACATGTCCTTGCACCATATGGCCTCCAATACGAGAATCAAGCTGTAACGACATCTCGATATTGACAAGGTCATTGGTCTGCAAGCTATCGATATTGGTGCAGTTCAGTGTTTGCGGAATTACATCAAATACAGCACAAGGTGAGTCTATTTGAACCACGGTCAAACACACGCCATTGATAGAAACACTGTCTCCAACCTTAAGCAATGAAGCCTTGTCAGTAAAATCGATCGTTATTGTTTTGCCGCCTTGATGCGATTGTGATGCGGTCACTTTTTTGGTGCCATTGACGATTCCGGTAAACATTTAACTATCTCCTTTACGATAAATCATTAGTACATCATCGTTATACTGCTGGCATGAATGCAGAGAAAATTGCGGTTTTTCTGCAATAGACACAAAGCCCAACCCGGAAAAAGGTGTCAAAGCATGCTCCCCACCAATCAGTTTGGGAGCGATATAGCATTGAATTTCATCCACTAGGTCTTGTTGTAAGAACTCGGTTAACACTTTGCTACCACCCTCAACTAACACTGATCGGATTTCTAATTGGTGCAGCTTATCAAGCAATGCCGATAGCTGATAAGAGGTGTCTTGCATCAACTCACTCGCCAACACTGTTTTTCCAGCCAGCGAAGGACAAAAAATGGTTGCGGATCTAGACAGTTGTTGCTTGCCATCTAAAATAATTCTCACAGGCTGTTCAATATCCTTGACACCTTCTTTACGGCAAGTCAATCGCGGGTTGTCTTTTATCACAGTGCCAGCCCCAACCACAATGGCATCGACCCTATGTCGTGTTTCATGCACCATAGCACGGGACTGCTGGTTGCTAATCCACCTT
>JABABC010000135.1 GCA_014238445.1 Coxiellaceae bacterium | reverse complement strand
TTGATGCCAGGTATGACTGCCTCTGTTCCTATTGTTGAGGCGGCGGCAGTGAGTGAGGCAGCGGTGCAACAGCAAGTTCATGCTATTCAGGCCAAAGAGCGAGCAATACATGAAGCCAAGCGACGGAAAATAGCGGCAGCAAAAGCAGCACAGAAACGTCGTTTGGAGCAAGCGCGTTTAAGAAAACAGCGTGAGCTAGCGCGGCAAAAAGCAGCACAAGAAAAAGCGTTAGCGTTAGTGCGTGAAAAAGTGCTTGCTGAGAAAAAAGCCAAGCAACAAGCGCAATTAGATGTTTTAGCAAAACAAGCAGAGCAGTTGCAAGCACAGCAGCATCAACAGCAGTTACAACAAGAGCGGCAGCAATTAAAGCAGGTGTCTTATAATCAAGGTATTGTGAATCAGTATCGACAACAAATTGCACAATCCATTGGTAATTATTGGATTATTTCCCGTGATGTGAATAAATCACTGAGCTGTCAATTTTTAGTTCACTTAGCGCCGGGTGGGGTCGTGTTAAATGTGCGTTTATTAAAGAGTAGTGGTAATGATACTTTTGATCGGTCTGCTGAAGTGGCCGTGTATAAGGCGTCACCTTTACCCGTGCCCAGTGATGCTGCTCTTTTTGGACCTTTTCGTGAATTCAGTCTGATTGTCTCGCCAAAGACAGTCATGATAAGATCCCCGTCGACATAACAAGAGGTAATACCATGGTTCGTAGACTCATAGCGCTGGTTTCGTGTTGTCTGGGTTTGTGTGTGATGAATGCAACATTCGCACAACTGCAAATTCAATTGACTCAAGGTGTGGATGCTGCAATGCCCATTGTCGTCATGCCATTGGAGGGGGAAGCAGCAACCTCGCCCAGTAAAACCATGCTATCAAATGTGATTCAAACGGATTTGAAAAACAGTGGGCAGTTTCGTTTAATCGCACCGGTGATCTCGGGGACTGTTTCTGTGCCAACACAAGATCAATTGCTGGCTTTGAAAAAGCGTGGTTCCAATGTCGTGCTGTCGGGTGCTATACACCCGATATCAGGAGGTAAGGTGCAAGTGTCTATTCAGTTAGTTGATTTATATCGAAGGGCACAGTCTTCAGGTGAGTCATCGACTTTCCCCATTATTTTGCATCAACAGTATACGGTTAAACAAAGCGATTTGCGTGTGTTAGCACACCATATTAGTGATGTGGTTTATCAGCAGTTAACGGGTGTAAAAGGTATCTTTTCAACTAAAATCGCCTATGTGCTGGTGACGCATCCATCTCACAAGCCCTCAACGTATCAATTAATGCTGGCTGATGCTGATGGATATAATCCGCGCCCACTACTCACATCTTATATGCCGATTATGTCCCCGACCTGGGTGAGAGATGGGCGTCATTTGGTGTATGTGTCTTTTGAAGGACATCGTGCTTCTGTGTATTGGCAGGATATTGCAACTGGGAAGCGTCGTTTAGTGAGTCGTTCTCCAGGGATTAATGGTGCACCAGCCGTATCACCTGATGGGAAACGTTTAGCTTTGGTGTTAACGAAAACAGGTAATCCTAAAGTGTACGTAATGGATATGGCCAGTCAGTCGTTGCAGCAAATTACACAAGGTGCGTCGATTGATACAGAGCCGTCATGGTCACCTGATGGTCGGGCCTTGTTATTTACCTCAAATCGTGGTGGAACACCTCAGATTTATCAATATGATTTTTCGACAGCACAGGTGAAGCGATTGACTTTCGATGGTAATTACAATGCTAAAGCATCATTTATGCCGAATCAAAAGACGATTGTTATGATGCATCGTGATCGCTCATTATTTGGTATTGCTCGGCAAGATTTAATGTCGGGCCGTTTGGATGTTTTGACGCGATCAGGTTCTGATGAGTCACCTAGCTTGGCGCCAAATGGTAAAATGGTAATTTATGCAATGCACCGTGGCCAGCAAGGCGTGCTGGCGGTTGTATCTACAGATGGTCTGGTGAAATTGCGCCTGCCAGCGCAAGCTGGTAGTGTGCAAGAGCCTGCATGGTCGCCTTTTTTAAGTTAATGCATAGGAGAGAAATATGATGAATGGGAATCACTGGTTACGATCGATGACGGTTGCTTCTGCGTTGGTACTATTAGCGGGGTGTAGTTCATCTCATAAAAAAGATACAGTTGCCTCGGGTGCGATGGGTAATGGGTTGGATGCGACACAGTCTGCTCAAACGTTTGGTCTTGCTGATCCAGCTTCAATACAAACGGACGCAACAGGTAGGGTGATTAATCCATTAACGGCACCCGCTAATCAAACGTATTATTTCTCTTTCGATAATAGTGGATTGACATCAGAAGCTATGAAGGCATTAATGATTCAATCAGACTACTTAGTAACTCATCCTAATATTAAAATTCGATTAGAGGGTAATGCTGATGCTCGAGGTAGTCGAGAGTATAATATTGGATTGGGCTGGCGTCGTGACCAGACAGTAGCTCGTTTACTCGAGCAGCAGGGGGTTAAGCCAACTCAGATTGATATGGTGAGTTTTGGTAAAGAAAAGCCTACTGTTATGGGAGATAACGAGCAAGCTTGGTCGTTAAATCGACGAGTTGAGTTGGTTTATGAGAATTTATCATGAACAGAAAAAACACTTATTGCTCCGTCATTACATTGATGCTGGTGTTAGTTAATGTTGGTTTTGCTGATGCACCGGCTGTCGATGCGACAGCCGTTCAGCAAGCTGTTGCCACACAGCCGATAGAGCATCATTGGTATGATGGCCCGCTGACCCAAAGCGCACCCCAGCAGCAAGCTGGGTCCACAGTTCCAACGGTAACATCAGCAGAGGCACAATCTGAATTGGTCTTGCCCTCGGTTTCAGCAGCGCAGTCAAGTTCAGGAGTCACTCCCACTTTGGCAGCAACGGATGCTGTGGTACTACCACGGCCCCCCGCTCAGGCATTACCGCCTGTTGAGAGTTTAACGGATACCACCGTTTCAACAGCAACGCCTCCCCCTGAGGCTACGATACATCAGACAAGTGATGTGGCTTATTCTGCGCACTCACCAGCTTGGCCTTCTCAGCAATCAGGGTCACAGCAGTCAGTAGTAATCGCTTCCAGTGCAACAACCTCCAGCTCACTGGATCTACAGGTGCGCCGTTTAAATCAGCAATTGCAAAACTTGGTTGCCATGAATTTGCCACAACAAGTTGCAGACATGCAGCAACAAATTCAGCAACTCACGGGGTTGTTGGAAGAGGAACAGCATGAAATCGCTGAGTTAAAAGAACAGCAACAGTTATATTATAAAGATTTAGATGCTCGTATTGCTCAGGCAAATGTAGAGCCTCAAAGTACATCAGCAACGGTAGCCAGTGTTGCTAGCACTC
>JABABC010000108.1 GCA_014238445.1 Coxiellaceae bacterium | reverse complement strand
GAAAAATAAGAAAGGACAACAATACTCATGAATGTAAATCTTTCAGCGACAGTGGTTAGTGCAGTGATGCTGCTGTTTTATCAATCTGTCAGTGCTGGACCTGCTAAAACGAGTATCGAAGAGAAGGGAAACATCTATCAGTTTGCTAACCAGTGCTACCTGATTAATGTGTCCGAGAGTGACAGTTATCTTTCTAAGGAAGATAACGGATATGCCTTTTCTGAAAATGAGAACTCTGCGGTTAAGTTCTACATGCGTCCTGCTGCCCTCGGTGTTTACTTGCTTTTTAATCAAAACAAACAGTACCTGATCGCTGAAGGCGAGCACTTGAATTTTGTTAGCAATCTCGAATCAGAAATGACCCTGAACATTCCCGAAAAAAACTATCTAATAACGCTGGCAGAATGGGAGCTACAAGCGGACGAAAATACTAATGGATTCCATCTAAAAAATATAAAAGAGAATACATGGCTTGCGAAAGAAGGTTTGAATAAAAACGTTAGTTTTGCAGTATCCATTAACTTCAAGTCAACAAGCGGCTGTGCCCGTTTTCCTGAATCTGAGTTAGGTGCAGTAGGAGCCGTCACGAAAACTCAACATGACAACGGTATGCTTTGGGGCTTTGCTGATGCGCATGAACATAGCGGCGCAAATCATGGCTTTGGCGGAAAAATTTTTCATGGTGCTAGTTTCCATAAGCTTGGCATTGAACACGCCTTAGCAGATTGCGAAAAACACCACGGGGAAAACGGCTCCAAGGATTTAATGAGCGTTACCTATAAATCGGGTTCTGGAAATGTGGCTCCAGATTCTTTTGGCGCCGACTTGTACAATCATTTGATAAAGGGTGAGCCAGATCACCTTACCGATGGATACCCAAAGCTTAGCGAATGGAACGTTCACGAAGCGCCAACTCACCAGAGCTTATACTACAAATGGATAGAGCGTGCTTACCTAGGCGGTATGCGAGTCATGGTTGAGTACATGGAGTCGACAGAGGTCGTTTGCGAGGCCTATAAAACATTATTGCCCGGAGATAGCGAATCGAAAAGCTGCAATGAAATGGAGCATGTTGACCATCAGCTGATAAAAGTAAGAGAGTTGCAGGATTATGTGGACGCACAATATGGCGGCCCAGGCAAAGGCTGGTTTCGAATTGTGTATTCGCCTGAAGAAGCACGTGAAGTTGTAAGAGCGGGTAAGCTAGCAGTCGTCCTAGGCATAGAAATCGAAAATCCTTTCAATTGCTTTGTTGATGAAAGAGATGGGTTTAAAACGTGTGATGATGCACTGGTGCGTGAACGTTTAAACAGTTATTACGATAAAGGTGTAAGAGCACTTTTCCCGTCACACAAATTCGTCAACGCTTTTTCAAGCGGTGACGGCAATGCAGGAGTCCTGGAATTGGGGGACTACCTTAACACTGGTCGGTGGCGTGATTACGTTTCCTGCGAAGAAGTGCCCGGACAGTATTGGATGAAAGCGCACGGAGAAGGCGAGCAAAAAAGTATATTCTCTAAACTCGCAACTGTTCCTGGCATTAAAACACTGAACGGCTTGCTTTCGGACAGTGACGACCCAGCCAAACAGGCTCTACCGGTTTACCCGGAAGCAGAAGCACACTGCCAAAGAAATGGATTTACGCCACTTGGTATGAGCCTAATTGAAGAGATGATGTCACTCGGCATGATTATTGATTTAGGACATACACCTAAAGCATCACTGAACGATATTATTCCTGTCTTAGTCGACAATAACTACCCCGCGGTGCATACCCACGGCGGCGATCAGACCGCCGTTAATCTCATCAATGGGCTAGCGTCTAGAGGTCTTGGAAGTGCCTGTAGAGACGAGGAAGGGGGCTCAGGTTTACTCGCCAGTTTTAACAGTATTAATGAACAGGTTGACCCAGAAACAGGGTTACCCAGAAAAGGTTTAAGTTACGATTTCAATGGTTTCGCTTCCTACAATAGGCCACGCTTTGGTGAGCTCTCAAGATGTGCACAAGAACAAGAGGATCCATTGACGTATCCGTTCACTTCTTTCGCTGGTGACATTGTTTTTGAGAAATTACAAACCGGTGAACAGGTATTCGACTTTAACCAATTTGGTTTGGCAAATATTGGCTTATATCCTGACCTGATTGAAGAAGCGAGGCGCGGCGGCGCAAGTGAAGAAAGTATGAATGCATTGTTTAAGACAGCTGAGGCCTATATTCGTATTTGGGAGCGGGCTGAGCGTAGAGGTGCACAGCAGTAAAATTTCAGTGATAGGTCAGCAACGGTATATGATGGTGTGCAGTGGTAAAGGTGTGGGGACCTGCGCTATACAAATGTCTCGTCGTAAAAGCAACCATGAAACCCAAAAGGTACATGGTGCTCAAGTGGAATGACAGCCAGTTCATGCTGCAACTCTTTGGCATCGACAATGACAACCTCGCTCTTTTCGCGTGCGTGGTTGTAGACAATGGATACCAGATAACCTTCGTCTTCTGCCACATTTTCGCCCTTT
>JABABC010000159.1 GCA_014238445.1 Coxiellaceae bacterium | reverse complement strand
GTTCCAATGTTGGAAAAGCACTTGGTGCCCAGGTTTGGTTTCCAATTGGACCATTACCCTGTGATTCTGAGTGAGGCATCAACATGCCTTTTTCAGCTAGCAAGACAACAGTACCCACTAGCACCAAGAGAGAAGCCAACCCCCACCGCTTGTTTCTACGAGCTTGTGACAGTTCTCCATGGCGTGCACTCTCACCTTCATATACATTACCACTTGGTGGGGTTAATTTTTCAAGCCTTGTGCTCTTATACGCTGCGCTTTGCGCTTCGCTATGATCTTCACTGAGGTGTGCTGTGCGCAGAGCAATTTCTCTGTTCAAGACAGGGTCATCTGCTTGTTTATACCAATACAAAGACTCCTGCATAGTCATGCAACACTGTGAAAACCACGCCAAAGATAATGCGTTATTATTCTCATCTATCAAACTGTCGTGAATACTATGGGTATCATCATTATTATCAAGCATCACCCTAACTCCTCTTCTAAAACATTAAGCTCAACCATGATGAAATATAACTCCATTGACTAGCGCACTTTCCTAATACATCAAGAGTCAGCTTTATATTCATTAAAGGCATTAATATGGGTGAAATTAAAACAATAAGAGGATAATATCAAGATAAAAGGGTCTATGCAGCATAAATTATCACCACATAATGTTAATTTAAGGTTTAAGGTGTGGTTAAAAAATAACACCTTATCTACAAGACAATAGACCACTACTCACGCTAGTCAATCATCTTGCACCACTGACACTGAACACAGCAGCTCCTATCTGCAATCAGGATAAGTAACGATCAATCCTCAGATCGATTACCCATGTTGTCATCCTTATTTTCCTGAGCAATGCGATCATAAATTTCTTCCCGGTGCACCGATACTTCCTTCGGTGCATCAATTCCTAAACGCACCTGATTACCTCGCACACCTAAGACCGTCAATTTAACATCATCGCCAATCACCACAGCCTCACCAATGCGCCTGGTTAAAATTAACATTTCCTTCTCCCTTTTTTTATAGGCCAGCTGTAAACACGATTGTTTACCTATTCGCATTCATTGTAGTAGAAAATGTTAGCCATCACCCCGGAAATTACTAATTATCTGTTTTTAAACGTCATTTTATGAAAGACCCCGTGTTTTATGATATGGCACCCACACCCTTCAAAAAAGATAAAAAAATTGTATTAACAATAAGTTATCATTTAAACTGAGACTTTCATGGATGAACCACTGGGTAAAGCATTATGCAACACTGTCATGTCAAACCCACCACAGTACTGCTAATACTGACATTACTGTTTTGTCACGCTAACATGATGGCCTCATCAGCAAAGCTATCTGGCACAGTACAAGAAGGGTTATCTGGCACAGCACAAGAAGCGTTATCTGGCACAGCACAAGAAGGGTTATCTGGCACAGCACAAGAAGGGTTATCTGGCATGACGCCAGAAACACTCTCTAGCATCGCATCAAAGGCTGCCAGCTCAGGCAAACTCTTCAGAAAATGCCGTTTTCCACTCAATCCCTACTACGAAGCTGACATGGATCGCCCATTTAAAAACACCCGCATTAAACGTTACCGTATGGCCGTATTAGCACCATCATCGACAACATCAGAATATAATAATCGAGCATCCACCACGCTTATCGACAAAAAAACCAACAAGGCTTACCTCTTTTACTTACATGCTGACAACACGCTCTCACTCATACCCACTGAGAGGCACATCACTAAAGTCAATACCGTACGCCCCAGATGCACCATCAAATTATCCATCTATGATAGTGACCCTCAGTACATCGAGAAAATAGAGCAGTCGGGCAAAAACAGTAAAATTCGTCAAGCACGCCCATTGCGTCTTCGACCCTCACATTTCAAATCACTCTATAATCAAAAACGAACCACTGCCTTACTTGATATTGATGCAAAAAAATACTACTTCATTATCGTGAACAAAGAAGACGAATTACAGCTCCTTGAAGTCACCCGGGATGGCAACATCGTCAATAAAGATGACCTGATAATACCCGATACTAATACTATCAATAAAAACAAAAAATCAATAAAAACAAGAGCGCTAATGCGTTGATTCAATCGCCTCATAGTGAACACTGAACACTCACACTCTTGATTACTGAGCAGACTCACTCAATATCGCCAAAACAGCCTGAAAATCTTCTTCTGTATCCACGCCAGGAGGAACGGGTTGTTCATAGACCTTCATATGGATACGCCCACCGTTCCAGATAATACGCAATTGCTCTAGTTGCTCGATGGTCTCTAAAGGTGATGCTGACCATTTTTTATAATCATCTAAAAAAGCCACCCGGTAACCATACATTCCAATATGTCGATAATGCTGATTAGTGATCGTCATTTCACCAGGTGACGTCACACCATCTCGATTCCAGGGCATAGGCGCTCGACTAAAATACACCGCATAATGCCGACGATTCAGAACAACTTTCACGGTGTTGGGATTAAATAAGTCTTCCGTTGACTGAATGGGCGCACATAAGCTAGCGACGTTCAGGTGCTCGTGCTCAACTAAGTCTTCCGCTAATAACTGTATCATCGCAGGTGGCATCAACGGTTCATCCGCTTGCAGCCCAATCACCACATCATCTGAACTCAACTCCAAAGTATCGACAGCCTCACAAATACGCTCTGTACCAGACTGATGAGATGCCTCTGTCATACACACTGAGGCGCCAAAGCCATCGGCGACTTCTGCGATAGTGTCATCATCGGTCGCTATCGTAACTGATGCAGCACCGCATTGCTGAGCACTCTCATAGACATATTGAATCATCGGCTTACCCGCTAAATCTTTTAATACCTTCCCTGGCAAACGGGTTGAATGTAAACGCGCGGGAATAATCACATGAAAACTCATCATTATGACTCCTGTTCTGATAAACTCCGGGCTTTTTCTTCTAACATCACAGGGATGCCATTGTGTATGGGATAAGCTAATTTATCGATAGCACACACCAGCTCCTGCTGACGCGCATCATACAATAAATGACTTTTGCATAAAGGACATGCTAATACATCGAGTAATTTTTGATTCATTATCACCACCACCACAGGATTGTTTTTTAAAATGTATCACTCTGACAAGAAGAATCAAGAAAATTTTAAATAAAAGAAAACCAGGATCAATACTTGGTCGGGACGGCAGGATTTGAACCTGCGACCCCTTGCACCCCATGCAAGTGCGCTACCAGGCTGCGCTACGCCCCGACGATTAAGAGCGGACAAGGCTAACATGAAATCCAAACAATGGAAACCACCTAACGCTTAGGAAATACAATGGAACTCAAGGGAAGAAAAAAACGCTATACCGCTTCAAGCTCTGTCACAATACCTTCCAACTCCTGAATCAATTCACCCATTGGCTGGCTAGCAGGAAATACGGGGGATGACCCAGAGACAGTCACATCTTCAGCTTGAGAAAGTTGACGACGAGCACCTTCAATCGTGAATCCTTGGTCATACAATAAAGCACGAACCTTTCTGATCAGCTGAACATCTTTAGGCTTATAATAGCGACGATTACCTCGACGCTTTGAAGGCGAGATATCCGGGAACTCTTGCTCCCAATACCGTAAGACATGTGTTTCAACCGCGCACATCTGAGCAACTTCACCGATAGTGAAATATAATTTATCAGGAATAGCTGGCAAATCAACCGTATTAAACTTCTTCCGTGGTTTTCCCTTGATCATCGCGATATGCCTCCACTCGTGATTTTAACTTATGACCCGCACGAAACGTCACAACACGTCGTGCTTTAATGGGGATTTCCTCCCCTGTTTTAGGATTACGCCCCGGTCTTTCACTCTTATCCCGCAAATTAAAGTTACCAAAGCCTGACAACTTAACGGTTTCACCATTTTCCAGGCAAGCGCGTATTTCCTCAAAAAACAATTCAACCAACTCTTTGGCTTCACGCTTATTCAAACCTAGGGTATTGAACAAGTACTCTGCTAAATTGGCTTTCGTTAGTGCTCCCATACCTAAACCCTCAACGTTGCATTCAATGTATGCTGCAAAGCTTTTATAATGATATCAATCACTTGATTGATCTCTTCATCTACAAGAGTGCGTGATGCTGCTTGGAAGGTCAAGCCTATAGCGATACTTTTTTTACCAATTCCACATTCTTCCCCCTGATAAACATCAAAAATGTGGGCTACATCAAGGTGAGAGCCACCATGTTGTTTAATGACCTGAATAACGTCACTAGAAGCTACTTTTTGGTCAAAAATAAACGACAAGTCACGCCTAACTGAGGGAAACTTAGAAATCGCACGCGTAGAGACCACGGCTGAGGATTGTAAAAACTCCATATTAGCTTCAAATAAGAAAGCTGGCACATCAATATCTAAGGTTTGAGCTAATGACGGATGGAGAGCACCCAACCAACCCACCTGATCATCACCCCGATACAAAGCAGCCGATTGACCAGGGTGCAGTGTTTCTAATTCAGCAACTTTCCACTGCCAATCTCCTTGAGCTCCCGTCACACCCAATAGAGCCTCAACCTGACCCTTCAGGTCATAAAAATCCACCAAACGCTGAGGCTCACTCCATTGCTCAGGAGATCGCGGACCTGTCAATAATAAAGCCAAGTGATTCTGCTGAATCAACTCCCCTTGTGACTGATAAAAACAACACCCTACTTCAAAGAGCGCCTGACGGTGACATTGACGGTGCTGATTATAACGCAACGTCATCAGCAACCCAGGCCATAAAGAAGGTCTCATCGTACCCATATCTTTAGATAAAGGGTTTTCCAGTACCATCAAGTCCTTGGCATTTGCAAAATGACAAGCCAGATCGTGATCGATAAAACTGTAATGAATGGTCTCATGGTAGCCCTGATCCACTAAAAACTGTTTAATTCGAGATGCCGGCACCTCAGTCTGTGGTGCTGTTGGGAAGTCCATTGAAACAGCCTGAGCATGCAGTGGAATCTGGTCGAAACGAAATAATCGAGCCACCTCTTCAATCAAGTCGATTTCTAAGTGAATATCGGATCGAAAAGTAGGTGCCACCACATCCCAACCACCCTCAACGTTCGTCACACCCATACCCAATGCCACTAAATAATCCGTAATCGTGTCTTGTTCTATAATCACACCCAACACGCGTTCAATCCGGGTAAACCGTAACCGAATAGGCTCAGAAGAGGGTAAATGCAGGGGCTGATCTTGTACGGTTAAAGGTCCAACTTGACCACCCAAAATATCAAGAATTAAACCAGTAGCGCGCTCAATGGCCTCTTCTTGCAAGGCCACATCAACATGACGCGCATAACGGTAAGAAGCATCGGTCTGCAACCCAAAACGGCGCGCCGTTTTAGTAATACCAATAGGTTCAAAATAGGCACTTTCTAGAAAAATATCGGTAGTTGTATCATTAACCGATGAAGCGCGACCACCCATCACACCTGCCAACGCTAACGCTTGCTTATCATCCGCTATCACTAAATCATCTGAGGATAACTGAATCGTCTGTTCATCCAACAATTGAATCGACTCACTAGGATTTGCATAACGCACACACACATCGCCTTGCAGCGCAGAAAGGTCAAAGGCATGCATCGGCTGCCCCAACTCCAACATGACATAATTTAAAATATCAACGACAGGGTGAATTAAACGCAGACCACAACGCCTTAAACGTTCACGCATACATAAGGGAGTTTGACCTTGTGAAATATGCTTGATAACACGTCCAACATAACGGGGGCACGCTTTTCCTTCTTTAATAACAACTGACAAAGCAGCCTCTGAGGTGACCGAAGCCCGAGTGATCGAGGGAAACTGACAATCTTTGCGCTCAAAAATAGCCACTTCTCGAGCAACACCCTTCATCGACAAACAATCACCACGATTAGGCGTTAAGTCCACATCAAATACGGTATCATCCAACTGCAAATAATCACGAATACATTGACCAACAGGTGCATCAGCAGACAACTCCATGATACCACCTGAGCCATCATCACCTAAACCTAGCTCTTGCGAGGAACAAATCATTCCGCAAGAAGGTTCGCCGCGTAGTTTTGTGCGTTTGATGTTAAAGTCTGGAGCAAGCCGAGCTCCCACTTGCGCAACAGGCACCTTTTGATTGGACCTGACGTTACTCCCACCACAAACAATATCAACCACCTCTGTTCCCACATCGACTCGACAACAACGCAACCGGTCGGCATTAGGATGTTGCTCACAAGACACAACATGGCCCACCACAACCCCCGTAAAGTCAGATGCAACCGCTTCAATGGCATCCACTTCGAGCCCAGCCATTGTTAACGACGTAGCAATGGACTCCGATGACGTCTCTAAGGAAACCCAATCTTGCAACCATTGCTTGCTAACTCGCATACTTATCCCCTATCACTGAATTGAAAACGACACTAAAACTGTGAAAGAAACCGTAAGTCATTACTGAATAACGTCCGTAAATCAGCAATGCCGTAACGTAACATCGCCAAACGATCAAGCCCAATACCAAAGGCATAACCCGTATACCGCTCAGCATCAATATTGACGTTATCCAACACATTGGGGTGTACCATCCCACACCCTAAGACTTCCATCCAATCCATCTTACCCGTTGGTTCACCTGTTTGGCGATCGATGACCGGATAGTGAATATCGACTTCAGCCGAAGGCTCCGTAAACGGAAAATAAGAGGGACGAAAACGCAAGGTTAACTCACGACCAAACAAGGCATTAAGAAAGCCTTGAACCATCGCTTTTAAGTCAGCAAAAGTGCAGCTTTCATCAACCACTAATCCTTCTAACTGATGAAACATCGGAGTATGCGTATGGTCTGAGTCAGCACGATAGACGCGACCCGGAGTGATAATGCGTAATGGTGGTGACTGTTGTTCCATAGCCCTTATTTGCACGGAAGACGTATGCGTACGCAATAATAATCGGTTTGGAAAGTAAAATGTGTCATGCATGTCACGCGCTGGATGATGTTCTGCAATGTTCAACGCTTCGAAATTATGAAACTCATCCTCAATCTCAGGGCCTTCTTCAACAGAGAAACCCATCGAGGTAAGAATGCGTGTAGCATGTGATGCCACCTGTGAAACCGGGTGCAAACTCCCATGCCCAATGCCACGACCCGGCAAAGTGACGTCAATGGTTTCATGGCATAACTTTTCCGTCAACGCACGGGCCTTCAATACAGATTCATGGCTTGCAAATAACTCATTCAATGTCACTTTAGCAACATTAACGGCTTTACCCATGATAGGGCGTTCAGCAGGATCTAACTGACTCACCTGCTTCAACAGAGCTGTCAGCTCACCTTGCTTTTTACCCATGTAAGACAATTTAACTGCAGCGAGCTGATCTAGATCCTGTGTCGCTGCAACATCTTGCTTCGCTTGCTCAAGCAACCCTCTAATCTTGTCATCCATTCGTCGTTCCATATAGCGAATATCGCCAAGATGATTGCATCTAAGAGGCTAACGCTTCCTTAGCTTGCTCTGCTAATTTACCGAAAGCCAAGCGATCATTCACTGCCATTTCAGCTAAAATCTTACGATCCAACTCAACACCAGCGTGCTGCAAACCATTCATGAAACGGCTATAAGACAAACCACAATCACGTGCAGCAGCATTAATACGAACAATCCACAATGCACGGAACTGGCGTTTACGTTGACGACGATCACGATAAGCATACTGACCCGCTTTAATGACGGCTTGTTTAGCTACGCGATACACACGACTACGAGCACCGTAATACCCCTTCGCTTTTTTCAGTACTTTTTTATGACGGGCTCTTGCTGTAACCCCACGTTTTACTCTTGGCATGATGACATTCCTCTTTTATCGATCGATTATTGACCCGCTAACATCGCGTTCATCGCTGGCAAATTGCTTTTATGAACATGTGCTGCTGCGCGACGTTGACGTTTAGTCTGTGTTTCTTTTTTGGTAAGAATATGATTTCTATTGGCACGACGACGCTTTAATGCTCCCGTACCAGTACGCTTAAATCGTTTGGCTGCACCACGATTAGTTTTTAATTTTGACATTCGATCACCTATTTCATCTACATGATTTTACTAGATTAAATCCCATCTACGATCATAATCGTCAACGTGAATCACTTAACCTACCCAAAGACCTGCACGGATCATGATACCGTACGAGATCTATCTACACTCACTTCTTCACTAAAACAACCACCATACTCATCTGGCGCCCTTCTAGTTTAGGAGCTTGTTCTACAACCGCATCTTCCGGCAAATCACCTTTAATGCGATTCAATAAATCCATACCCAATTCTTTATGTTGAATTTCACGACCTCTAAATCGCAAACTCACTTTCACCTTATCGCCACGCTCAAGGAAGGCGACAATCTTACGCAACTTAACGGTATAATCACCAATATCCGTTGTCGGTCGGAACTTGATCTCCTTCAGTTGTGTTTGACGCTGCTTTTTCTTACCGGCTGTCATGCGTTTCTTCTTATCAAACACAAACTTACCGTAATCCATAATCCGGCATACCGGAGGATCAACGTTTGGAGAAATCTCCACCAAATCCAAACCCACTGCTTGGGACTTCACAAGTGCCTGGTCTAGATTCACAATACCAACTTGCTCACCCTGATCGTCAATCAAACGGACCTTAGATGCCTGGATTTGCCCATTGACACGGGCTGCCTTTACTCTGATAGCGCTCTCCTCTTTAATTGCACATCTTGACACAGCCTATCGACAAACTCAGGCACTGTCATAGTTAACATTGTCTTAGTATCCAACGTTCGAATGGTCAATCTTTGATCAGATAATTCCTGGTCACCCAAAATAACCATATAGGGTACACGAGAAATGGTATGTTCGCGGATTTTATAGCCGATCTTCTCATTTCTCAAGTCCGATTGCACTCGAAAGCCACTTTTTTTCAATTTTTTAACCACATCAGTCGCAAAATCATGCTGAGAATCAGTTATTGTCATCACTACTACCTGCCTAGGCGCCAACCAAACGGGCAATTTACCTTCATAATGCTCCAATAAGACACCAATGAACCGTTCAAATGAACCAATGATTGCTCGATGCAACATCACGGGGGTCTGCTTTTCACCCGCCGCATCAATATAGGTAGCCCCTAAACGCTCCGGCATAGAAAAATCTAACTGAACAGTCCCACACTGCCAAGCACGCCGCAAGCAGTCGTACAAAGTAAACTCAATCTTAGGGCCATAGAAAGCACCCTCGCCAGGCTGCTCTTCCCAAGTAACACCTCGTTCATCTAACGCGTTCGCCAAAGCTTTTTCTGCTTGATCCCAAATCTCATCAGAGCCAATCCGTTTTTCAGGGCGTGTAGATAACTTCACCTCGACATCTTCGAAACCAAAGTCCTTATAAAACTCATAGACCATTGCTAACAGCGCACCCACCTCAGAACCAATCTGCTCATGGGTACAAAATACATGTGCATCATCCTGCGTTAACCCTCTAACACGCATCAAACCATGCAATGAGCCAGACGGCTCATTTCGGTGACATGAACCAAATTCGGCCAAACGCAAAGGAAGATCACGATAACTATGAATCCCCTGCTTAAAGACTTGCACGTGGCCAGGGCAATTCATCGGCTTTATGGCGTAACAACGACCATCTTGGGCCACACTAAACATTTCATCACCAAACTTTTCAGCGTGCCCAGAGCGCTCCCATAAGGACATATCTGCCATCATAGGTGTATTAATTTCCTGATACTCATACTTTAATAACTTACCGCGAATGTACTGCTGAATGGCCGTAAAAATGGTCCAACCGTTAGGATGCCAAAATACCATACCCGGAGCTTCTTCCTGCATATGATAAAGGTCCATCTTCTTAGCTAACTGTCGGTGATCGCGTTTTTCTGCTTCAGCGATACGATAAAGGTAATCTTTTAAGGCAGCCTTATCAGCCCACGCTGTACCATAAATTCGTTGCAACATTGCATTATCACTATTACCGCGCCAATAAGCGCCAGCAACTTTGGTTAACTTAAAGGCTTTAAGGAAGGCCGTTGAGGGCACATGGGGGCCTCGACACAAATCAATAAACTCACCTTGCTCGTACGCTGTCAGCACCTCACTTTCAGCAATATCTTTAATAATGTCGACTTTATAATGCTCACCCTGACTGTCAAATAAAGCGATCGCTTCATTACGCGTCATCACACGCTGTGATACAGGCAAGGCCTGCTTCACCAGCTCTTTCATCCGCTTTTCAATCGCTAACAAATCCTCCGGAGTAAACGCGCGCTCGTATGCAAAATCATAATAAAAACCATCTTCAATCACAGGACCAATGGTGACCTGAGCTTCAGGGTGAAGTTGCTTGACCGCTTGTGCTAATAAATGCGCTGTTGAATGACGAATAACCTCTAAAGCAAGCCCATCCTTAGCGGTCAAAATGGTTAGCGTTGCATCCTGAGTGATCTCGTGAGAAATATCAACGAGCCGATCATCGACAAGCGCTGCCAATGCGGCTTTAGCCAACCCAGGACTAATGGATTGCGCAACAGCATACACAGAAACAGGAGCATCAAACGGCTTAGTGGATCCATCACTCAAAGTTATCACGGGCATACTGGACATCCACCTTATTATTATAAGTAAGTTTGGTAGGCACGGGCGGTTTCGAACCGCCGACCCCCACCATGTCAAGGTGGTGCTCTACCCCTGAGCTACGTGCCTAAAAGGTTGCGTGGTTTCGCAAACGGTGAAAGATAGCATCCCAAAAACAGAAGCGCAAGCTCGAACCCTCACCAGGGTTTCCAGCACCCATTGATAGCCAGCTCTCTTTGATCGACCCCCACTGTCGGCGGGGAAATAGCTCGCGATATTCGAGAAGTATGTTAGTATCCGCCGCATGAAGCTTCCTCGTTACACGGCTACATTCAGCTATATGACAACCATCGTGCTGCTTAACATCCTGTTCGTCAAACTCCCAGGATTTAACGCCTTTGGTGACACACTCTCCATAGCGGATCTAATAGTGGGTGTCATCTACATTATCCGAGACCTCGCCCAACGCGAAATCCAGCATCGCATCCTGATTGTTATGCTACTAGGAACCATTATCAGTTTCTTGTTATCTGACCCCACCATTGCCATGGCAAGCGCTTGTGGATTTGCAACGGGCGAGGGTTGCGACTGGTTGCTTTTTTCCTACACAGGTAAGCCACTCTCACAACGACTCATCATTTCATCCTTAGCAAGCATCCCTCTAGATACTTGGGTCTTCCTAGCTGTTGCTGACAGACTTAACACAACCAGCTTCATTGTCATGACCCTCGGAAAACTTATAGGGGTCTTTTTGCTGTGGATCATCTGGAAGAAAAATCATAGGGCAATATATAGTCCCTCGTTGACTCCTGCCTAAGCCGGACTAAACTAATCATTAACACATCCATCAAACCAATAGACTGTATCGCATGAAGATTTCCACATGGCTTAACCATCGAATTATTGCTTACTTCAAGAAACAAGTTGCACCAAACCGAGGCTACCTCTGTGACTTTGACCGCCTAAGCCATGAAATTCGCCCCGCAGATGTTTTGCTCGTCGAAGGATGCAATCGCATTAGCCTCATCATTAATAAAATTACAAAAAGCGCTTGGAGTCATTCAGCGCTCTATATTGGAAGAGTTCATGATATTGAAGACCCCACCCTCAGAGAAGCACTCCATCAACACTACCAAGGCGCCCCACATGAAAGACTGGTTATTGAAAGCCACATTGGGCAAGGCACCTACATAGCACCACTGTCCAAATACAAGAATGACCACTTGCGCATTTGCCGACCAACCGGCATCAGCTCAAAAGATGCCCAAGCAGTGATTGGTTATGCCATTTCACGCGTTGGTAAACAGTATGATATACGACAGTTCGTTGACTTGGGACGATTTCTGCTTCGCAGTCGATTCATACCTTATCGCATTGGCTCTACTCTCTTCAAAGATAAATCTAACTCAACAACCAATGAAATTTGCTCAGAAATGGTAGCCAATGCCTTTGCCTCGATTGACTTTCCGCTACTACCTTTAATAAAAAAAGACGATGAGAATGAGGCATACCAAGTCATTCGCCGCAATACCCGCATGACCACACCCAGTGACTTTGATTACTCGCCCTTTTTTGACATCATCAAATATCCCTTCTTTCAATTAGGTCAAAACTCGCAATACCGAAACCTCCCATGGAATGATAATGAAATCACTCACGATGGCGAAAAATCAACACCTATTGAACGTAAAAAAGATAACAATAACGAAGATAACGACAAAGCTTAAGTCGAACTAACATCTGATAAAACCCTATCAATTCAAATATAATGCATATACGCAGCCCTCTGTAAGAGACACTCCTTTTTTTCCAATAAAAAATACTCACAAAAAAGTGATAACCCACCCTAAATAAACAATCCCACGTCACACAATAAATTATAAACTTAAGAAAAGATTAGTACTTTAAATCATATAGGATCTAACGCCTACATTGATTATAATATGAACAAAGAAACGCACAGGAACATAAAATAACTCGGCGCACTACAGCAAACCTAATTGATTAATCATGGAGACACTCAGTGGAAGGAACCCTCACTCAACCAGTGACCGCACAATCCAACCATTGCTCACAATGCAAAATGGCGGCTTATTGCCTACCCGCCAAGCTTGATGCTGACACAATTAAAATGGCTAAATACCTCACCTTTCATTCACGAAGCCTAGAACCCGGAGAACACCTCTGCCGACAAGGCACCTTAACAGATTCAGTTTTTCTCATTCGATCAGGGATGTTGAAAAGTTATTTTAATAAAGAAGATGGAGAAGAATACGTGATGGATTTCCACTTCCCTCCGGAACTCTTTGGCTGGGAAGGTATTGATAAAAAACAAACAGCTTTTTCTGTTATCGCATTAGACTTTACACATGTCTGCGAGATCCCCATGCAACAACTTAAGCAATTACTCAGAAAAAACCCACCCATACTGGATCATTTTTTTACGCTCATTAATTTACGTATCCGAAATGACAATCGAAAACAACTACGCACTACAGCTGAACAACGCATTGCTGAATTTATTTTACAACTAGTTAAACATTACAAACGACTAGGCTTTGGCTATGACATGTGCAAATTATTGATGACCCATCAAGACATTGCCAACTACCTTCGACTGGCCCCTGCAACCGTGAGTCGACTACTTCACCAACTGCAAAGTAAAAACATCCTCTCCATTCAAAAGAAAAAAATCTACATCAATAATAAAGCTGAACTCGCCGAAATAGCTAAAGGCCTCATCCATAAGTAACTACTAATACTCACGCGTTGCTGCAAACTGAATATCAGGCCACTGCTCAATCGCTAAATCCAAACTCACTCTTGATGGCGCCAAGTACGTCAAATGACCACCCGCATCCAATGCCAAATAACGCTGCTGTGCCTGCTTAAAAGCTGCCAACTGCTTTACATCATCCCCGGTAATCCATCGTGCCGTAACCGTATTCACTGACTCATAAATACATCGTACGTTATATTCATTTTCCAAACGATAAGCGACCACATCAAATTGCAAAACACCCACAGCACCCACAATTAACTCATTACCCAACAAGGGTCTAAAAATTTGCGTTGCCCCCTCTTCCGATAGTTGAATCAGTCCTTTTAACAGGGCTTTTTGTCGCAGCGGGTCTTTCAAACGAACCAAACGAAATAACTCCGGTGCAAAGTTAGGTATACCCGTAAATTTAAATACCTCACCCGTTGTAAACGTATCACCAATACGAATCGTGCCATGACTATACAAACCAATGATATCACCTGGCCAAGCTTCCTCGGCATGCTCTCGCTCACCTGCCATAAAGGTATGTGCATTATGAATCGCCATGGATTTATTCAAACGCACATGGTGCATTTTCATGCCTTTTTTATATTGACCCGAAGTAATCCGTAAAAACGCAATGCGATCACGATGGGATGGATCCATGTTGGCTTGCACTTTAAATACAAAACCACTGAACTTAGGATGATCCGGAGCAACAAGAGCATGGGTTGTTTTTCGAGGCTGGGGGGCAGGCGCATAATGAACAAAGGCATTTAATAATTCTCGAATCCCAAAATTATTAATCGCTGAACCAAAAAATACCGGCGTTTGCTCTCCAGCAAGATAACGCTCCCTATTAAAAGCTGGCATAGCACCTTGCACTAACTCCACTTCCTCGCGAAGCTGATCGACCAACGGGCCTAGCAAGATATCCAATTCAGCATTAGCCAAACCGTCAATCACATTAATATTACTCACTTGAGAACGGTTACCGGCTTCATATAAATACACACGATCCTCTAGGACATGATAAATACCCTTAAAAGATTTCCCCATACCAATCGGCCAAGTTATGGGAACACATTGAATCTTTAACACCGATTCAATCTCATCCAACACATCCATAGGCTCTTTGGTATCACGATCCATCTTATTAATGAATGTCATAATCGGGGTTGTGCGTAATCGACACACATCGATCAGTTTGATCGTTCTTTCCTCAACCCCTTTTGCCGCATCAATCACCATTAACGCCGAATCAACAGCAGTTAATGTTCGGTATGTATCTTCAGAGAAGTCGGCATGGCCTGGAGTATCCAATAAATTAACCACGCGATCATTATAAATAAACTGCATCACGGACGTCGTCACAGAAATACCCCGCTGCTTTTCTAGCTCCATCCAATCAGATGTCGCATGACGACTCGCTTTACGTCCCTTGACTGAGCCCGCCAAACTAATGGCACCACCAAAGAGCAGGAGCTTTTCAGTTAATGTCGTTTTACCCGCATCCGGGTGAGAAATAATGGCAAAAGCGCAGCGCCTTCCCACTTCTACATTGAGTTTATCCATACTATTTTCCTGATAAAGAATCGTTGATCACTAATCAATCCGGCGCAGCATAATGGCATAACATGAAAGGAATAAAAACGATGGCAAAACGGCCGCTATTCCAGCCGGAACCTGATAAATAAAAGCAATGGGGCCTAAAAATTCATTGAGCATGTAAAAACTAAATCCTACTAACACCCCAATCACCAGTCGAGCACCGGCCGACGAGTCTCTGAGTGACCCCAACGTAAATGGAACACCCAAACAAATCATCACAATGGTGGTAAAAGGCTGCATGATATGTTGCCACAATGTAAACGTGATTTGCCCTTGATCCAAGCCCACCTTCTTCAAATAATGAAACTTATCCCACAAATAAGAAACCGATTCATCCCGTAAATCAATCTTCTTTTTAACGAGCATATCTGGCTGTATCGTCATATTTAAGGGGAATGATTGATAATGAACCCACTCAGAAGCTTCTCTGACTTTCAATACGGTCACATCTTGCATCACCCACTGCTGATTGACTTTAATAGCGTGAGGCGCTTTCCAGTAGGCGATTAGATGATGCTGATCATCAAAGTCAAAACGAGATACTGATCGCATTCGATCTGATGATTGCACTTGTGCTATGTACACAAACGATTGCCCTTCATGCAGCCATACATCATGCAAATGCGCTGCACCGTGTTTTTGATCGGGATGTTTAATGTATTGTGCGGACTCAGAAAGTGATGGAGCAATAACCTCACCCACCACCGTCATCAATACAATCATAATCACCGCAGCGGATACTACACTTAACGCAATACGTGCAACGGACACCCCTGAAGAACGGATCACAATCAATTCACTATTTGAAGATAAACGCCCTAAACCTAACAAACAACCCACAAAACCCACCATGGGAAACATTTGATATAAATCAGCCGGTAGCTTCATCAAGACAACCAATACAGCCATCCCTAACGTCAAGGACCCCTTCCCGAGATCCCCAGAGAGATTGATTAAATTAATAAAGCATTGAACGCCTGCTAACGTTAACAAACACAACAACGTAGATTCAAGGATAGACTGACGAATGTAGCCCGATATAATTTTCATCGCTTACCCCGCCGATAAAAAAATGCTTTGATAACATCCCTACCCCAACGATGGGAATAAACCACCAGAATACAAAGCAACAATAATCCGTGCACCCACCATAAACCAATCCCAGGACTGACCTTACCATCACTCACCCAACTACGCCCTACCCACAAAAAATTGGCATACACTAAATAAATCAAAATCGCTGGGAACATACGGCCATATTGACCTTGTCGAGGACGAATATGACTCAACGGCACCGCGAGCAAGGCTAGCAGAATCGCAGAAATAGGGATACTCAAACGCCACTGTAATTCAGCTGCCACTTTAGGGTCCTTATTATATAATGGCAACAACTCACGGGTCGCAATGTCTTCCGGCCATGTGCTGATGTTTTTGCTAGGCACATCCACCCGAATACCATAATGATCGAACACACCGGACTGGTAACTATCACCCTTCCCACTCAAACTAAACTGACCACCTGTTTGAAACACTAAATAACGACCCGACCATTGCAAACCCTCTTCTTCATGTGCTTTATCTGCTGTAGTAATACGCCAACCACCATCAAGCAACCTCTCTGCTAAGAAGACATCCAATAATCTTTTATGGTTCTTCGCAATACTAGCCGAATAAAAGGTCTGCCCATGCCCTAACGGTGTAAATGCTTGCGGCAAAATATGCGAAACAACGCTTTGCTCTGCAATATCAACTAACACCTTATTATTTAAACGTTGCACTTTAGGGTCCACTACAATCGTCAAGAAACCCACGACAATAGCCACAAGCACTGAAAAACCTAAGACCTTTAGTAATAGTTCTGCAAAACCTAAACCACATGCCTGCATCACCACCATCTCTTGATTCACATACCAACGACCAAACACCAATAAAATACTTAAATATAAACCCAACGGCATTAAGTAACCTGCAATCAATGGAACCATCACGGCCATTAATTGCAATAATGAGAGCATGCTGTAGCGACCTTCTGCCACATGACCGATGTAATGCACAAATTGGTTAATAATAAAGATCGCCACAATGACAGACGTGAGTGCCAACAGCGTAACGTACAACTCTCTGATAATGTAACGATATATGATCACAAATTGACCTAAAAAGAATAATGAGTACTGAATAAATCCCTGGCTATCTTACCCGTTATTCCTAATCGTCGCAAAGGCTGACAAACCCTAGTGTTTATGAAACAATGTGCCGCTTGTCAACCCAGTCACAATGGCGCGTCTTCATGGAAAAAACTTATCAACCTACCGATATAGAACAACGCTGGAATGCCTTATGGGAATCTCAAGCTTTCTATCAACCCAGCCAAATGGGCTCACCCTACGCTATTATGCTACCACCCCCTAACGTCACTGGCACTTTACACATGGGACATGGCTTCCAACTCAGCCTGATGGACACACTGATCCGCCGACAACGTATGCAAGGGAGCAATACCCTCTGGCAACCGGGCACAGACCATGCAGGTATTGCAACTCAAATGGTGGTTGAGCGTGAACTAGCCAAAAATAATCAAACACGACACGACCTAGGTCGAGAAGCCTTCCTAAAAAAAGCTTGGGAGTGGCGCGAACAATCCGGGGATCGTATCACTCGGCAAATGCACCGACTCGGAGCTTCCTTAGATTGGGAGCGCGCACAATTCAGCATGGGCCCGCAAGTCAGCCATGCGACTTCTGAAGCGTTTATCCGTCTTTTTGAAGAAGGGTTAATCTATCGTGGAAAACGCTTAGTGAACTGGGACCCTGCACTACAAACCGCTGTTTCTGATTTAGAAGTTCTTAATGAAGAACAACAAGGTCATCTTTGGCATATTAGATACCCATTAGTAAACAAATCAAGCACCTTTGTCACGGTTGCCACCACGCGCCCTGAAACCATGCTGGGCGACATGGCGATTGCAGTACACCCGGATGACACACGTTACAGCCACCTCATTGGTGAAGCTGTGCAACTCCCACTAACTGATAGACACATCCCCATCATTGCTGATGATGAAGTTGACCGTGACTTTGGAACGGGTTGCGTGAAAATCACACCTGCACACGATTTCAATGATTACGCGATGGGACAGCGACACGAACTAGAGCTACTGAATATCTTAACTGAATCCGCCTGTTTAAATGATAATGCTCCAACCGCCTACCAAGGCATGGACCGCTTTGACGCGCGTCAACAAATCATCCAAGACCTCACAGAGCAAGATTTACTCGTTAAAACAGAGCCACACACTCTACAAGTCCCCGTAGGTGATCGCAGCGGCGTCATCATTGAGCCCCTCTTAACTGATCAATGGTTCATCAAGATGGAATCATTGGCCAAACCTGCCATCGATGCTGTTAAAAATGGCGACTTACGTTTCGTCCCTGAAAACTGGAATAAAACCTACCTGCAATGGCTGGAAAATATTCAAGACTGGTGCATCAGTCGACAGCTCTGGTGGGGGCACCGTATCCCTGTCTGGTATGATGATCAAGGCAAACCTTATGTTGGCCACGATGAAGCAGATGTTCGCAAACGGCATAACATGCCTGATTCAACCCCCCTATCACAGGACGAAGACATACTGGATACGTGGTTTACTGCCGCATTATGGCCTTTTTCTAGTTTAGGATGGCCGGAAAACACTGAAGCACTCAACACCTTTTATCCCAGCCAAGTCCTGGTTACAGGGTTTGATATCATTTTCTTCTGGGTGGCTCGCATGGTCATGATGGGGCTCAAACTCGTGGGTGACGTACCTTTCCGAGAAGTATATATCCACGGCTTGATTCGTGATGGTCAAGGCCAAAAAATGTCAAAATCCAAAGGTAACATCATTGACCCCATCGATCTCATCGACGGGATTGAGTTAGATGATTTAATGAATAAGCGCATGCAGAGTATTATTCAGCCGCACCTTAAACAACAGATTATCAAAAACACCCCCAAAGAATTCCCTGAAGGCATTAAAGAACATGGCACCGATGCACTCCGCTTTACCTTTTGCGCACTCGCATCAACCGGGCGTGACATTCGCCTTGACCTCGGCCGCATTGAAGGCTACCGAAACTTCTGTAATAAACTATGGAATGCCGCTCGCTTTGTGTTGATGAACATAGAAAATCAACCTATCCGCGACACTAGCAACCCATCAATCACTGACCGGTGGATACGGTCTTGCTTAAACCACACGGTCAAGAAAGTTAACCAATCACTAGACCAGTACCGCTTTGACCTTGCCGCACAAGCGCTCTACGAATTTATATGGAATGATTACTGCGACTGGTACTTAGAAATCGCTAAATGCCAACTCAATGATACATCAACATCAGATGATGAACGTGCCATGACACGTTATACCTTACTATCCACATTAGAGACTGCTCTGCGCCTAATGCACCCCTTTATGCCGTTCATTACCGAAGAAATATGGCAAAGCATTAAAACACCTCTTAATATCCAAGGCTCATCGATCATGATGGCTACTTACCCTTGTGACAAAATAGAACAACAAGACGCGGAAGCTGAACAATCGATAGAGTGGTTAAAAACACTGACTGGTCATATTCGCAACATCCGCAGCGAAATGAACGTACCGCCCGGGCATCGCATTCAAGTCTTATTACAACACGGCAACGATCATGACCAGCAACACAGCGATAAGTTCAATGCATTAATCCAATCTTTAGCGCGCTTAGCGTCACTCACATGGTTGGATCATGAAGCCACTCCCCCCCCCAGTGCAACGGCCGTGATGGAACAACTGGAAATTCACTTACCTTTGGCAGGCATCATTGACAAAGATGCGGAATTAAAACGCTTGGATAAAGCGATCCAAAAGCTAGAAAAAGAGCGCACTCAATCCGAGCAAAGACTTAACAATCCAAGCTATTCCGAAAAAGCACCGGAGCACGTCGTTAACAAGGAAAAAGAAAAACTACAACACGCTGCTGAAGCGATTGAACGATTAAGCACTCAACGTGACCGCATTGCTGCGCTCTAACCCACCACGAGAGGGACTATGACAGACACACTATTTCAACGCATCATAGATAAAAGCATCCCAGCTGATATTGTCTATGAAGATGAGCTCTGCTTAGCATTCCGTGATACTCAACCACAAGCACCCACACATATCTTAGTGATACCTAAAACAGCTATCACACAACTTAGCAAAATAACAGAAGACCACCAAGCTCTCCTTGGACACTTACTCTTAACAGCGAATAAAATTGCTAACGATGAAGGTATTGGCGATGCTTATCGCGTGGTCATTAATAATGGCGCTAAAGCGGGACAAAGCGTCTTCCACCTACACTTACATATTTTAGGTGGCAGAGTCATGCAATGGCCGCCCGGCTAAACCATCAACACTCAAGGATGAGGCTATGCTATCTTTTGATGAACTATCCATCATACAAGACTTTTTTAGAAAACGGGATATAACCTGTCCTTGTTTCGATCGATCTAACACCGTTTATTCGTCTCTATTGAAGCAAGTCCTCTCCTGGGCCACACATAAAAAACCGACCATCATCGGTATAGCGGGGAGTAATGGTTCAGGGAAATCAACACTTGCCCAACTACTCGCCGAACTACTGAAACACCATAGCATTCACAGTATCGCTCTATCGATCGATGACTTTTTATTACCACAATCAACACGGAAAAAACTCGCCGCAAACACACACCCTTTATTACAAACACGCAGTGTTGGCACATTAGACGTGCCGCTTCTATTTCACACACTCCAATCGTTAAAACATGCAACACCAACAACCGTTAAAGTCCCTCGATTTTCAAAAGTCTGTGATGATCGCCTACCGGAAAAAGACTGGGGCATTGCACCCAACCCTGTGCATATTATTTTATTCGAAGGTTTTTGTCTCAAAGCAAAACCTCAAACACCCACCGAACTGAACAAACCCATCAATCCACTCGAAGCTGAGCAAGACCCTAATGTCATATGGAGAACTATCGCCAACGACACACTGCGCGATCTTCAACCGAGCTTTGATCTCATCGATCATTTAATTTACCTCAAGGTTAATGAATTTAATGGCGTCATCAATAACAGATACCAAACAGAGCTTACTCTTAATAAAGCATCACCAGATTACACACCCCTATCGAAGTCTGATGTGACTGAGTTTTTAATGCATCATGAAAGAATTTTTCACTCTCAACTCAAGCACTTACCGACAGTTGCTGATAGGGTGATTGAAGCCAATGACTTGCGAGGATAAGTCAACCAGCCAAAGGGACAACACCTATCATTGAAATAAAACAACACCTGCAGCATGAAATACTCGACCGCCCTTAAGTGAACATAAGTTACTAAAAAAACCTTGAAAAATGACACTAACTCACTAACAATCATACTCATTGAGCCTATAAAACCAACGACATCACGAAAAAGACATGAACGAAGACAGCAGAAACAAAAAACCTCATCTAAAAAGCCCTGGCTCTCAACAAGACGCCGAACAAACTATTTATCCACTCCGTGAATGGGCAAACACTCAATTACCACTTGTGATAAGCCCTGAAGAAATACAAAAACGTCGGAGTGTTCTAGAAGATCTACTATCCAAACTCTTCACCACAGCACCCTCTCACCAACAAACAGCTATAAGTGAGCATTATTCATTACAATACAAAGCATTAATAGCACAGAGTGATCCGCTGCAAAGCCGATTGGAAACAGCACTCTGTGAGAAAATTTTTGACCCGCTGTCACCGACTTCAACCAGTCAAGAAAGAGTATCTTTCTGGCCAAATAATCGCCATCAATTCTGGGGGCATACCAATGCAGGAAACCAAGGGAAATGTCATTTTTTAATGCACCGTGCAATGACTTTTCAACACAGCCTGCGTGGAAACTGTGCACATCGAACTTGTTTTAGTGCTATCAATCTGTTTTCCATACTTCAAGGAAGCGGCTTCACAATCACTGTCAAGTCATACACCGATATCGACCAATTCATCATCAAACTTTCACGTCCAAAAACAAACACACTTATCTATGACCCTTTAACGAATCCAGAAATACTCTTTAATGAGGATTATTACAACAGCACCATGAAGCCATTGTTTCAAAAAGCACACAGAAATGCACTGCCCTTTAAATTAACAATCACAGAACGACACCTCGCTCAATATGCCTTCATTATAGAAAGATCTTCAGACTACCTAACGACTCAACAAAACAATACAACGATAGAATCCCTTATCAAACATCCGGGATTTTCATCTATCCAATACGATTTCTTACCTAGCACTGAAAATATAACAAAAAGTAAAAAAGATGAAAAATTCAAAGCCAGCATGTCATCAGCACTCGATATGATGTCTAAACAACTCGGCTGGAAAAAAATATCCAACACTGTATCGGCGTCCCGCTAGAGACTATGAATTCACTAAATCACGACCTGAAAGCCCTTTTCTCAAATTAGCTTCAATCACTTCTAAATCAACCCCTTTAGTTTCAGGTACACAATAAAATACAAAAACAAGCCCAAGAGCACCCATAACACCATAAAGTACAAAAGTATTAGAGACCCCCAAATAAGCCACGAGTGATTTAAATGAACCTGAGACAATTCCATTAAACAACCAACTGACAGCTGCAGCTAAGCTAGCTGCTCTTGCACGGATCGACAAAGGAAATATTTCTGCAAACATCAACCACATGATCGGGCCCAGACTAATTGCAAAACCTACAATAAAAAACAACATGCCTAACAATGCAATCGTAGGAAGCCATGCAACACCCTCACCTAAGCGAAAAGCGATTGCTAAAGCCATTAAACTCACCACCATCAAACTTAAGCCAATAAACAATAGGGGCCGACGCCCCAATCGATCGATCAATGGGAGTGCAATAATAGTGAATAGAACATTCACAACACCAACGCCGACTGTGGAGAAAAGCGCCGCTGTAGTGGAATGCTGCCCAGCCATTTGAAAAATGGTAGGCGCATAGTAAATGATGGTATTGATCCCCGTGAATTGCTGAAAGAAACCCAACCCAAAGCCAATAATAAAAGCTGGACGCAACCATGACTGCCACATATCACGCCAACGCCCACTGTCCGTTAAATTAAGTCGCATGACATCCAGTTCTTTTTGAACATTTTTTTGACGTCGTAACCAGCGTAATTTTTCTAAGGCTTCAGACTCACGCCCTTTCAATAGCAACCAACGGGGGCTTTTGGGTAAAAATAACAAACCTACAAATAAAACCATGGCAGGGATAATGCCCGCTGCAAACATCCAACGCCAGGCCAATGCATCAGGAAACAGTTTAGAACACAGTACATCCACCAAAAAAGCCAATAAAATGCCGATAGTGACCGCTAATTGATTCAATGATACTAACTTACCTCGATGTGAAGCAGGTGCAATTTCAGAAATATAAACAGGCGCAACAAAAGCAGCAATCCCAATTGCGAAGCCAACAAATAGCCGAGATACGAGCAGCATGGAATAGTCTGTCGCTAATGCAGAGAAAGCCGTTGCAAATAAAAAAATCAATGCCGTTACCAATAGGACATTACGACGCCCAAATCGATCAGCCACCACGCCGCCTGCCAAAGCACCCACAAAGGCGCCAAACAAAACGGAAGATACCAAAGTTCCATTCATCCACGCTGAAAACTGCCATTGATCGTCTAAATACAATATGGCACCTGAAATGACGCCTGTATCAAAACCAAATAAAATACCACATACCGCCGCAATGCTAGCGACAACAATAATGATCCCATTGAGTTCTTGGGCTGAGTCTTGGTCCGACATACAGTAACCTCAATGTTATTTTAAAATATTTAGATAGAACTAGTATTTAGTTAAATATACTCTACTTTAACGACTTCATACTGCACTTCACCGGAAGGTGTCTGTACGGTCACTTCATCATCCGTTGAGCGGCCAATCAAAGCACGAGCTATTGGAGAGGTGACGGAAATTTTATTTTCTTTTAAGTCAGACTCATCTTCACCCACAATATGGTAGGTTATTTCTTGGGCTGCCTCAACATGACACACCGTCACCGTTGAGCCAAAGACCACACGATCACTCACGGGTAATTGTTTCACATCAATCACCTGGCAGTTCGACAACTTACCTTCCAAGTAACGAATACGTGCTTCAATTAAACCTTGCTGCTCACGAGCCGCATGGTATTCTGCATTTTCCTTAAGATCACCGTGTGCACGCGCTTCTGAAATCGCATTAATCACACGCGGTCGATCAACGCTTTTTAACGTTCTTAATTCTTGATTGAGCTTTTCCGCCCCCATGGGCGTTATGGGTGTGGGTTGCATACGGACCTCTTCATGATTGGCATAATGTGTGTAAATCTTGCAATGAACGAATCACTGAGGAAGGCCCTTGACGTAATGCCATGCAGGCAGCCTCACCACCAGCAAGCGTAGTAGTGTAACAGACATCATATTGAATAGCACTACTGCGGATTGTAGCTGAATCACTTACAGCTTGCTGCCCCTCTGTGGTATTAACAATAAATTGCACTTCCCGATTCTTAATTTTATCGACAATATGCGGGCGCCCCTCATCCACTTTATTCACGACCTCACACGCTATATTCTGCAACAGCAGTGAAGCTGCCGTTCCTCGTGTAGCAATCAGCTTAAAGCCCTGATCCACCAGTGAAGAAGCCAGGGTCTTCAACTTAAGCTTATCCATATCCCTCACACTAAGAAAGGCTACACCGTGATCTGGCAAACACTGCCCAATGGCTAGTTGCGCCTGGGCAAAAGCCTCACCATGACACCGCCCGACCCCCATTACCTCGCCAGTAGAGCGCATCTCAGGTCCTAAAATAGGGTCTGCCGGTGGAAACTTGGCGAAGGGAAAAACAGGCTTTTTCACAGCATAGTAGGCAGACAAGTTCACTGGCGAAACACCCTGGTCAGCTAATGATTCACCCGCCATACAGCGTGCGGCAATCTTTGCGAGAGAAATTCCCGTGGCTTTTGCTATGAACGGTACCGTTCGAGAGGCACGCGGGTTCACTTCCAACACAAACACCGCACCCTCTTTTAGGGCAAATTGAATATTGATCAAACCCACAACACCCAACTCTAATGCCAACAATTCCACCTGCCGACATAATTCCTTCTGCTGCGCTGACGTTAAACTGTGTGGAGGCAATACACAGGATGAATCACCTGAATGCACCCCAGCTTGTTCAATGTGCTCTAAGAT
>JABABC010000205.1 GCA_014238445.1 Coxiellaceae bacterium | reverse complement strand
TTATTGGTCTGTGTTGTTGTTAGTCACGATGATCATCGAATGAGTTAAAAGAACTCATGTGATCTGTAGGGTGATCTGAGTCATCGATATCGTCACTATGATCTTTGATCTCGGTATTTGATCGACTGTCATTCACACGGTCGCGCAGTTCTTTGCCGGGTTTAAAATGAGGCGTATGTTTTGCTGCTGTAAAGACACGTTCACCAGTTTTTGGGTTATGAGCGCGACGAGGTGGACGGTAGTGTAAATTAAAACTACCAAACCCTCTTATCTCGATGCGGTCACCATTACTTAAAGTATCGCTCATTACTTCCAATAAATGGTTAATACTGAGTTCAACATCTTTAAGCGATAAATTATCTTGCCTTTCGGTAATGCGTTGAATTAATTCTGACTTGACCATTGGGGTCTCCTCTTTTTGACTCAGCCCTAGGGGTCGGGCTTTGAAGCTTTATTGACCAATTAATTGTAGCAGACTTGATTCGGGCTGGGTAGCCTTTAGGGTAAAAATATTCTAATTATTTTAGTTAAATCAGTGCCTTCTGGCCCTGATGGCTTGTTGGCCATATGGACTTGGTGGGATTGAAGGCTGATTAATCCTTGCACAAACCATTTAAGAGTGAGTGGTAGGAGGTGATGCTCCAAGGCTTTAGCTTTTCTTTTTAAGTCGGTAACAGAGTCGTGTTGTAAGATAGGAAAGCGTGCTTGACTAATTATAGGGCCAGCATCTAGTTCAGGGGAGACGAAATGTACAGTACTGCCATGCTCTAGCTCATTGGCATCGAGTGCGCGTTGAAAGGTATTCAGGCCTTTAAACTTAGGCAGTAAGGCTGGATGTAAATTAATGAGTTTCCCGTAAAAGTGGTGAACAAATTCAGGGGTCAAGCGACGCATAAAGCCAGCAAGGACAATCAGTTCCAGGGAATAGTGCTCTAGCGTAGTCAGGAGAGCTTGATCAAAGTCGGTGCGATGGGTGTATTGTCGGTGTTCAATTACATGTGTAGGAATACCAGCTGCTTGAGCATGCTTTAAGCCCGGTGCTGTCGGCTCATTGCTGATGACCGTGACAATTCGCAGGTTTAAAGCCCCGGTTTGCTGGGCTTGAATAAGAGCTTGGAGGTTGCTGCCAGTCCCTGAAATTAATACAGCAATGGGGTAAGGGGTAGTTATGATGTCCATATAATTGAGGTTTCCTCCGTCGATCGGGGTATCACCTGCCCAATGTGGTAGGCTGTTTCGCCGCAGGATTTGAGTATGCTGAGAGTGGTGTCAACCTCGTTAGCTGCTACGGTGAGGACCATACCTAAGCCACAATTGAAGGTGTTGATCATCTCGTCAAAAGCGAGTTGGCCTGCATTTTGGAGCCATTGAAAGAGTGGTGGCCACTCCCAAGCATGCTGATTGATGGCTGCTTTTAAATGACCGGGGAGCGTGCGAGGAAGATTTTCAGTTAATCCACCGCCAGTAATATGTGCCAAGGCATGCAGTTGAATGCTTTGTTGTAAGGCCTGTATAGGGCGTGTATAGATTTTCGTTGGAGTGAGCAAAGCTTCTCCTAATGTGATGCCATCGTGCCATGGGGTATCGAGAGAGGGTTGTGTACGTTCTAAGATTTTGCGGATGAGTGAGTAACCATTGGCATGTGGGCCGCTGGAGGCTATACCGATGAGAGCATCCCCAGGCTGCACGCGATCGTTTGTAATGATGTTAGGTTTGTTGACAATACCAACGCAGAATCCTGCTAAATCGTAATGGTCTTGATCGTACATGCCAGGCATTTCCGCGGTCTCGCCGCCAATTAAAGCCATATCGGAGATTTGGCAACCCAGTGCGATACCTTCTAGAACAGAGGTGGCTTGGTCAACATTTAATGACCCCGTGGCATAATAGTCTAGGAAATAGAGTGGTTTGGCTCCTTGGCATAAGACATCATTGACGCACATGGCGACGAGATCAATGCCGATCGTGTCATGTTGATTGAGTGTTTGTGCTAAGAGTAGTTTGGTACCGACACCATCGGTGCCTGAGACTAGTACGGGTTGAGGGTAATCTTGAATCGGTATTTCAAAGAGGGCACCAAAGCCACCAATGCCCGCTAAGACCCCTGTGTTTGGTGTGCGTTGAGCAAGTGGTTTTATCTTTTCTATCAGTGAGTTAGCTTTTTCGGTGTCGACACCGGAAGCTTTATAAGAAAGAGGGTTTAGGGGTGTGTCAGTGGGTTGGTTCATAGCGGCTCCTGGGCTGGGGGCATAGTCTATCAGCGTGTAGTGTGATTGGCGAGGTTTCACGAAAGCATGCATGATAGGGTGTATAGGGTTGTATAGGTTGTACCAGCGGACATTACACAGTGGGTTGGTGGAACGATAGCGCAGTTCGGTGTATCCTCTGGGAGAATTGGTTTTTTAAGTGGTTTAGGGTATGTCTTTGAAGTTTCATGGGTGTTTCTCCTTTAGGCGGTGGTTAACAGCAGGGTTGCAGGCTATGGTTATGTGGGCCTGGATTATAAGTAGTGCCAATGCTGCACCAGTGCTGAACATGAATCAGGGCCAAATGGTGGTGGCTGAGCAAACACAGCAGGTGTTTGATCACGCATTACCGAAGATGATGGGTCAAGTCTTAGTGAAAATGAGTGGTAATTCTGAGGTGTTGACCGTACCAGAGATTGCAGAGCAATTAGCTCAGGCCGCGAATTATGTCACCAGCTATCGTTATGTTTCAGATGATAGCGAGACACGATTGATTGTTTCATTTAATCAATCTGCGTTGACCCGATTATTGCAAAAGACGGATCAAGCTCAATGGGTTGGTCAGCGTTCAACCACGTTATTTTGGGTGCAGGTCACACAACCCAGCGGGGTTGATGTTATTTCTTCTACGGATACTTCTCCATTTCATGAGGATTTGGTTCAGTTGGCTCAAGCGCGAGGGTTGCCCATTTTATTACCATTAATGGATTTGCAAGACCCTCAACCATTAGATCTGTCTGTAGCAGCAAATAAGCTGGAATTGG
>JABABC010000169.1 GCA_014238445.1 Coxiellaceae bacterium | reverse complement strand
ATTGCCACACACCTTGATAAACTACAACGCATGGCGAGTGCCTTATCCACGCTCGATATTCTTTGTAATTTTGCAGAACGTGCTACCACCTTACAACTGTCAAAGCCTTCCTTTGTAGACGCTCCTTGTGTCCATATCGAAGGTGGACGTCACTGTGTGATTGAAGCTGTCAGCAGCGAACCCTTTGTACCAAACGACACAGAACTCCATGCGCAATCGCGTATGCTCATGATCACCGGCCCAAACATGGGTGGTAAGTCTACCTTTATGCGACAAACCGCCTTAATCACATTGTTGGCTTATACGGGTTGTTTTGTTCCTGCAACCAAAGTCACACTGGGACCTATCGATCGCATTTTCACGCGCATTGGCGCATCTGATGATGTGGCCTCGGGTCGCTCAACCTTTATGGTGGAAATGACAGAAACCGCAAACATCTTACATAACGCAACGGAAAACAGTTTAATCTTAATGGATGAAATTGGGCGCGGAACCAGCACCTTCGATGGTCTGTCACTGGCTTTTGCCACGGCACGCTATTTAGTTGAACACGTCAAAGCGATGACGTTATTCGCCACGCATTATTTTGAACTGACACAATTAGCAGAACAACAATCCGCTGTCGTCAATGTGCATTTAGATGCCACTGAACATAACGATCATGTCGTGTTTTTACATCGTGTCAAACCTGGACCTGCCAGTCAAAGTTATGGTTTACAAGTCGCGAAACTGGCAGGTATCCCGCAACCTGTGATTGAACACGCAAAACAACAACTGCAACAACTGGAAGCTCAGAGTTTGCAAAACCCAGCTATAGCGGCACAACGACCTCAACAAAAAGAACTCTTCACACCACCCTCACACCCAGTGATTGAGCAAATCCAACAGCTACGACCCGATGAACTCACACCAAAACAAGCCCATGAGTTATTGTACCAACTCAAACAAGCCGTTGATCATTAATGAAAAACCCACCAGACAGGTGGGTTTGTCAGCACTTCATCCTTAACGAATTGAAAACATGCAACAATCCATTCGATAAATTATCTAGCTTATATCAGCTACAACATCATCCCTATCCTATACCTAGGATATCCGCAATCGCACCTTCCTCGTGTAGCTGAAACCCGAAAGGACCTAAATCTGGGAAGGCCTCAATCTCACTAGCTAAAGTCTGAATGATTCCTATCGGGAGCTCCACTGCACCCGTTTGATGAAGCATTAGAAGTTCTTGTAGATTAACAGGAGCACTCAAACCACTGAGTCCAGCAGCAACGTCGCCAAATTCCTGAAGTGATTCCATCGACATCAAAGCACTGACAGGCCCAAAAGCTCCATCTGCAAAAAAATGCACGCCAGCATGGACTCCATCGTTACCCATTATAGGTTCAGCATTAAAGGCAGTTAGCATACCCACCGGAAGACTTATAGTGCCAACACTATAATCATCATACACACCATTACCATCTAGATCCGACCCAGACGACAACGCCATACCAAACTGAGCAATAGAAGCGTCATTAGCAGCGTTTACAGTAAACAATACATCATGTTTGTTATCAACATTCATATCGAGACAAGTTTTAATTTCAACAACACCTGTAATCTCTGTTGCAATCACAGTGGCAACACCCTCATTCAAATAGTAAATTGAAGAGGTATCAGAAGATTCATTGTAACCTGATACGTGTAGAGTCCCATCTCGATGAAAATTATTACTAACAAAATAACCTCCTAGACCAGAATATGCGTCCACTCCTAGCACACTCATTGACTCAGTTTCACCATTATAGTCGATGCTCTGTAATCTAACATCATAAGTGTTGTCAGCATTATCTTTGGATAACAGTTGAAAAAAACTGCTACCGGCAACTTGATGGAAGTCAACATGATCGAAGTTAGTATGAGATGATTTCATGCT